>JAZGGN010000284.1:0-4679 GCA_036480475.1 Gammaproteobacteria bacterium | reverse complement strand
CCACTAAAATGGCCGACTGGGCAAAGACTTGTTGATAATCCAAAGTGCCGGTATAGGCAAAGATCACCGCAATACCGAGCAAGAAACCAAAATCGCCGACACGATTGACTAAAAATGCTTTCAAACTGCCTTGATTGGCGCTTTCTTTTTTAAACCAAAAGCCAATCAATAGATAAGATACCAGTCCAACCGCTTCCCAGCCAAAAAATAATTGCAGGAAATTATTGGCGGTGACCAACATCAGCATCGAAAAGGTGAATAAAGAAATATAACTGAAAAAGCGTTGATACCCCGGATCGTCAGTCATATAACCAATACTATAAACATGGACGAAAAACGAGACGAAACACACCACCACCAGCATGATAGCGGTCAGAGGATCAATTAAAAAACCAATGTTAAAGCTGAATGGAAATAAGCTCCCCCCCGTAGCCCAGGTAAACGCATTGATGTTCAATAACGCAATGCCGTCAATCAAATAAAGCTTAGCAACAAACAATGACAATAATAAGGAAACGCCCATTAGGATAATTATGATGCGGTGCGTGGTTTGTCGTCCCAGTTGTCTACCAAAAAAACCAGCGATCAGTGAACCCAGCAATGGACTTAAAACAAGTACAAGAATAATGGTGTATAAATTATCCATCCCGCTAACCTTTTAATTGATTCATTTGATCAATGTCAATATTACCGCGATTGCGGAACAATAAGACCACCAAGGCTAAACCAATGGCCGCTTCAGCCGCAGCAACCGTTAAAATAAAGAACACAAATATTTCACCGGCGGTATCGTTCATATAATAAGCAAAGGCAATAAAATTGGTGTTTACCGCCAATAACATCAGTTCAACACACATCAACAATAAAATGATATTTTTACGATTGAGCATGAGCCCAACTAAACTTAAGCCAAAAACAACGGCAGCAACGATTAAATAATGACTTAAGGGGATCATGACTCAGACTCATTCGGCTTAGGTGTGCTCGGCATTTTGTGCAAGCGCACCCGCTCCTGGGGCCGGGTTAATAATTGTTTTAAAATATTTTGTGTCTTGCGGGTACGCGGCGGTCGATGCGCTAAGGCAATCGCCGCAACGATCGCGACCAATAATAAGATCGCAGCGATGATAAACGCATACACATAATCGGTATAAAGCACGCGCCCCAGACGCTCGACATTGCTATAATCCACACTAGGATTGACGGTTCCACTTAAATGGGCAAAATTAAAGTGCTCAGGACGGATCACAAGAATCATCAAAGCAACCAATAAAGCCACGGTAATTAATCCAAACGGCAGGTATTTCACAAAGTGACGCTTCATCGACACGATATTAATATTTAGCATCATCACGACAAATAAAAACAGCGTCATCACAGCACCGACATAAACCAATACCAGTACCAAAGCAAGGAATTCAGCATAAGCGAGGATCCACAGCACAGCGCTGGCAAGAAATGCCGAGACTAAAGATAAAGCACAGCGCACCGGGTTATTTAACACCACCACCATAACAGCGGAGCCGATAACGATTGCTGCAAATATGTAGAAAATAAGTTGTTGTATTAACATTTAATCACCGATAAGACGCATCCTGCTCACGATCCGCGGCCAGTCTTTCCTCATACATATCGCCAATCGCCAATAATTTTTCCTTGGTCATAATATTTTCACCACGATTTTCCATATGATAATGTTGGATGGGCGTGACCACGATGGAATCAACTGGGCATGATTCTTCACAAAAGCCACAATTGATACATTTAAACATATCGATTTCGTACAGTGTCGTGCGTCGTTGACCATCTTCGCGCGGCTGAGCTTCAATCGTGATCGCCAATGCGGGACACACTGCTTCGCATAGTTTACAGGCAATACAACGCTCTTCACCATTGGGATAACGCCGCAACGCAAGCAAACCGCGAAAGCGCGGTGAAATGGGCGTTTCTTCCTCTGGATATTGTACGGTTATTTTCTTTTTAAACAAATAGCGCAGCGTCACACTTAAACCAACGAATAATTCCCACAGTAAAAAGCTTTTTATATAATGTGTAATATATTGTTTCGTCTTTTTCATAGTATCGTTCGACTTATTAAAACCATGGTGGTAATTCAGCCACCACCATTAAACCCACCACTGGGATCCACACAATAGTCACCGGGATCAATACTTTCCACCCCAAGCGCATTAATTGATCATAGCGATAGCGCGGGAAGGTTGCTCGGATCCACAAATACACAAATAAGAAAAATCCCACCTTTAAAAATAACCAAAAAATACCGGGCACCCAGGCAAAAAAATCATTCAGCAAGGGGATCCCTGCAAACGGTGACAACCAACCACCCAGAAAGAATAATGCCAATAAAAAGGAGATCAATATCATACTGGCGTATTCAGCCAGAAAAAACAGCGCAAAGCCTGCGCCAGAATATTCAACATGGAAACCCGCAACGATTTCTGACTCCCCTTCCGCTAAATCAAAGGGCGCACGATTGGTTTCGGCAATACCAGCAATCCAAAATACCATGAACAGGGGCAGTAAGGGAATAAAAAACCAATTCAATAGGCTCCCTTGTTGCGCCAACACAATCGCTTGCATATTCATCGTGCCAGCAGCCAATAACACACCGACTAAAGCAAAACCCATAGCAATTTCATATGAAATCGTTTGTGCCGCGCTGCGCAATGCGCCGAGCATGGCATATTTTGAATTTGAGGCCCAACCCGCAATCAAAATGCCATACACCCCTAAAGAACTGATGGCAAAAACATACAGCAAACCCGCATTGATGTTAGACAATACCATGCCTTGCTCAAATGGGATCACCGCCCACGCGGCCAAAGCAGTCACTAAAGAAATCATCGGCGCAATCACAAATAAAGTTTTATTTGCCTGCTGCGGCATAATGACTTCTTTCAGTAACAGTTTAACGACATCGGCAATCGGCTGTAATAAACCACAAAACCCCACCCGATTGGGACCAATTCGCCCCTGGATATAACCGATCACTTTACGCTCAGCATAGGTTAAGTACGCGACGGCCAAAATTAAGGGCAGCACGATGGCAAGGATCTTGATCACGATCCATACGAGCATTAAGATCCCATCACTCATTTGACTTCAACCTGGGCAAAAGAGGCACCTAAATTCATGGTTGCAGTGAGTCCACAAGGTAAACATACACAACCCACCGCTAAACGTTCATCAATGATCACCGGCAACTCGATGGTTTGTTCGTGTTGTCCCAATTTTACGGTGTCACCGGCAGATAAATTATATTGCTCAGCGGTTTGCGGCGAAAACCGCGCGGCAATCGGCACATTGGCCGCCGAATCTTGTAACGCTTGCGCGCGCCGCACTAAACCATCACTACCATACATCATCCATTCGCCAATGCGTGTTAGTCCTTGTTCCGGATTGGTCATGACTTGTGGATCATACCCATCCTGCGGTTTAAAGATGGTCTCAGCCAATTGGGCTTCGACGTCTGCTTTTATCTCAGCACTGTGGTTATAATCAAAGCCAGGCACCTCCAATAAATTAGCAAGCACGCGTAAAATTTTCCATGCCGGTCGCGCTTGCTCATACGGCTTCACTGCCGCAGTAAAACTTTGCCACTGGCCTTCGACGTTCACATACGTCCCTGCATCTTCACTGAAAGCGGCGATGGGTAATATGACATCCGCATAGTCTGCCATGGTTGGCGTTTGAAAAGCCGACAAGCAAACAACAAATTCCGCTTGCTGCATGGCAAGTAAAGCACGATGAGGATCAGCGCAATCCAATTCCGGCTCTAAATCTAATAATAAATAAGCTTTTAATTTCTTTTGCAGCATCGCGTGCGCATCTAAGCCTACCTGTGAACTAACCTTACCACCCACTAAACGATGCGGCACGGCCCCGGCCAAGGTCGCACCCGCGCTATTAGCACCCTGAGTCATATAAATGATTTCAGCACCGCTTGATTTCGCTAATAATTGTACGAGAGAACGGATCAAAGCCGCTTGCGGATGATTCATCGCCAGTGCGCCTAAGACAATCACCGCCTTTTCAACCGCCTGTAATTGTTGAGCAATGGCTTTTCCTATTTCGCTGGCTTGAATATCCGCTAATAGTTTATCAGCACCCGAGGGCAAATTTTCCCCGGAAAGTGCTTTGACCACTTGCGCCAATTCGCTTGGTAACGCTGTTGGTGAGCAAATCACTTTTTCAGCCGAATCAAAATTAAAACAATAATCGATGGGGTTCATTGCCATCACCTTGGCACCCTGTAGTGCTGCTTTGCGTACTCTCACCGCGGCCAAAGGTTGTTCTTGCGCCAAGTTTGATCCAATGAGTAATATCGCCTGCTGCTTTTCTAAATCAGCATAAGGAATTTGGCTGCCATAAAATAAGGGCGCACTGGCTTGATCTGCAAAATCAGTTTGCTGCACGCGATGATCGATATTCGGACAACCGATCGCACGACTTAATTTTTGTAATAAATAACACGCCTCAGTGGTTGCATTGGGTGAAGTTAACACGCCTAATTGCGCGGCCCCCTGCTTAGTGATCACTTGTTGCAATTGCTTAACCGTATATTCCAAAGCCTCTTGCCATTCACTTTCTTGCCAATGCCCGTCTTTCTTAATCATCGGTTTCGCCAAGCGCTGTTCACTGTGCAAACCTGAATAACT
>JAZGGN010000283.1:0-11011 GCA_036480475.1 Gammaproteobacteria bacterium | reverse complement strand
CCACGCTTACGATTTGGCTTGTTTAGCTCAACATGAACTTTCTCAGGGAAATATTACGGATATAGCACATGCTCTACCGGTGTATTTACGGGATGACGTGGCTAAGGCGAGTGCTTTAACCTAAACTTCATTTTTGTGTCGTCTTCAAGTATCATCCTAGAGGAGGCAATTGTGTGATTTATCATTTTATAGTTGCCTTTTGAATGTTTAATCAAACGAGCACGGTTATCTAATGGACAAACATTTACTCGAAATATTAGCTTGCCCCTTATGTAAAGGGAAATTAATTTATGCTAAAGATAAGCAAGAGTTGCTGTGTAAATTCGATCGTTTGGCATATCCGATCATAGATGGGATCCCCGTTATGCTAGATAATAAAGCACGTTTACTGACGTTAGAAGAAAAAGAAGCATTGTCCTAGGGCCGCATCCTTAAATACGTCATCTATTATTTTGGCATATGCTGGGACCCGTCATCCTGCGGCTTGACCGCAGGTTCCAGAGCAATGTTGATGAATGATGCCCAAGAAATAGTTCATTAAATGTCTTATAAATCAAAAAGATAGACTCAGGTTCAAACATCGATCTGGATCCTGCGGTCAAGCCGCAGGATGACGATGTGGACTAATAATAAAATCAGAGGCTGTCTTCGAGTATGCTGTGCTACGGTGCTCAAAAATCAATGGGTTACGTCTCAATCTAGCGAATTGACGACAGACCCTAATTTTCACGCGACAGCAATAACACTTCAACAGAGTCAAATAAATTATCTAATTCAAATGGTTTGGCAATGAAGTTATTAGCGCCTGCTTGTAAGCACTGCTGGCGTTCTTTTAGGAAGTCATTCGCAGTGATGATGATCACAGGAGTTACTTTATCATCAATACGCAAATTTTTGTAGGATCTCCAGGCCAGACACTTGAGGTAAACCAAGATCAAGAATAATTAAATCGAATGAGCTGGCTTGTAGGATCTGCTGGGCAAGTTCTCCATGCTGAAGCCAGGTCACCTGGTATCCACTGTCTTCGAAAATCGTTTTTAAACTGGATCCGATGACCCTATCGTCTTCCACTAATAGTAAATGTGACATGCTCTCTCCGTTGTGACTGATTATGCAGACACCTTGACGTTCTATTAATAATCATATTATATAAATACTACGATATAAATTAAAATAAATTTCATTGTGATCTATATATATTCTATTCCAGTTTAATATAGGCAAATGAATAATTAGTCTCAATTTTGAGTTTAGCTTGTATTTCGGGACGATCGGGACGAAAGAAACAGTCAAAAGCTTAAGATTACAGCAGTTCTCATAAATATTGGACTAATATTGTACGGCCCAATTCATTTGGGCGCGATTAAAAAAATGTGGATTGATTCGCAGTAAATAAGCTTTTTATAACAGACGCTCTAAGGAACGGACACGAAATAACTTCCGGTTCTTATCTTCACCTTCATACCACCTTGAATCGTTACTCACTTGAAAAATCCTCAAATTACCCCGAGTAGTCCTGCGGTTTTTCTCAATCGTAACCATTCAATCTGACATAAATCTGAAAGCAAAAACCGGAAGTTATTTCGTGTCCGTTCCTAAGTTGCTTATTCTGAACGGGGACGATTATTAAAATGGATGGCAAAATTGGTGTTTAGCAGCTATTATTGTTCAGCAGCGTAGGAATTGGGGACAATGGAGGTGATATATGTATCAAAAAATCTTGTATGCGACTGATTTTGATGAAGTGGGTTACAATGCGGCGAAAAAAGCAAAACAGGTCGCTGAAAAATTTTCTGGTACGCTTTATCTTGTACATGTCATTGAACCATTTCCAGCTTATGCTTACCCTGGATTTGCTGGATTTACTGAAGTTGAAGCGCCACTCAAGGAACATGCGGAGCGTGAAATGGAGAAATTGGCTGAGCAGTTAAATGTTCCAAGGTCACAGCGATATTTAGAGATAGGCTCGACTAAAAGTGAGATATTGAGTGTCGCAAGCGAATTGGATGTTGATCTGATTGTTGCTGGTAGCCATGATAAGCATGGCCTAGCTTTTTTGCTTGGTTCGACTTCTAATGCGATTTCTCATGGTGCGAACTGTGACGTTTTGATCGTGCGGGACCGCAGAGTATCTACAATTTCTTAGAAATATACAGATTTTAGGTTCAAGCTGCTTATTCTGCATGGGGCTATATACCTGTTACCCGTCAAAGAAGGCATTTCCCCTGCTCCAATTAGGCAGGACAGGAGCATCCCATCTTAGGCGCATCTTTGAACAAAAACACGAAAAATCACTTGTCATTTAGCACACTAAAATCCGCGTGATTTTTCGTGTTTTTGTTCAAATTTAAACGCCCTGTCCCGCCGTGTTGAGCGGGGGAAAAGCTAAACTTCAGGGCTATTGGTAAATTTTACTTAAGTGCCCCCTTTGACGGATAATGGGTGTATTAAAAATATTGCTAGTTTTCTACCAATTGTATAGAATGGCCACTTATTCCTAGAGACTGCTGTAATGGGCTTTTTGGCGGCGTGTTCCCATAGCTCTAATACCGCAGATCCTGTGGGATTTAGTTTATGTTATTGTGAGGATAGAGTATGCGGCATTATGAAGTTGTGTTTTTGGTTCATCCTGATCAGAGTGAACAAGTGCCTGTGATGATAAAGCGTTATAGTGACTTGGTGACCAAAGGGGGTGGTAACGTTCATCGCCTGGAAGATTGGGGACGACGCCAACTTGCCTACCCAATTAATAAAATTCATAAAGCACATTATGTGCTGATGAACATTGAGTGTGGCGAAAAAGTACTAATAGAGTTAAAAGAAGGCTTTCGTTTTAATGACGCGGTGATTCGTGAGTTAATTATTAAGCGTGATGAAGCGATTACAGAAGCTTCTCCTTTAGTGAAGAAAGAAAAAGAGGAAAGTGAGGGTGAGAGATGACAAATTATCGTCGTAAAAAATACTGTCGTTTCACGGCAGAAGGTATTACAGAGGTTGACTACAAGGATCTGGCCATCTTGAAGAATTACATTTCTGAGACTTACAAGATTGTTCCGCGCCGTATTACCGGCACGCAAGCACGTTATCAACGTATGTTATCGAGAGCGATTAAGCTGGCTCGCTATTTAGCACTATTTCCTTATACTGATCGTCATAAGTAGCGGCCAGGCGCGTAAGCGGCTATGTCGCCTACCTTTTTGGCTTATTCTTAACTTATATCCGTTATCTGTCAAAGAGGGCACGTAACTGTTCCCCCTGTATAAGATAAAATACAGGAGCGTCATTACCCGGCGTGACCGGGTAATGACGGGTATAGATCTAGGGCGTGTTCAAGTTCAGCACAGGCTTGCTTCAGTACATTAAGCTCCCTCGGCTGTGAGCTTAACTGCTTTTTTTAGGTTAAAGAATTATTCTAACTTCTGGTTAATATACAACTCCGAATGCACAAGCAATTAGAAAATAAGCGTGACAGTTTTATTTTTCGGTTTACTGAATATATATTACGTGGGCGTAGAGAAGCCGTTCTAGTCGCACTGATTGCGACACTAGCCCCTTTTCTAGCATGGTTGGGTACAGTAGTCATGTGCTTTATTACTTTGCGCAAAGGGGCTAAAGAAGGTTTCCTTATCCTTTTATGGCTGGCCTTACCTAGTGTTATTATTGGCCTGAGTTATAAATCAGGCTTTTTTATTATTCAATCCGTTTTGTTTAATGGTTTATTTATCTGGTGTTTGGCGCTTACCTTGCGTTCGACGGCAGCTTGGTCGACAGTTGTAGAATTGGTGGTTTTACTGGGTGTAGTTGCTGTGGTGGTGATTAACCTGTATTTGGGTGACTCTCAGCAGTATTGGTTGGCATTTTTCCAACAGTATATGACTTTATTTGACAATTTACTGTCTTCGCCAGCCGATAGCCAAGCGATTATGCCACTTATTGTTATTTTGACCAAATATATGACAGGCATAAAAGTGAGTTCGATGTTGCTTAGTGGCTTGATTAGTTTAGGCTTTGCGCGCTGGCTGCAATCAGTGAGATTTAATCCAGGGGGATTAAGCCAGGAATTAAGAACGGTGCGTTTAAGTTGGGTGAGTATTGGTTTTTTAATTATCGTATTGATTGGCGCATATGCGCAAATAAGTTATGCTTATGATTTACTGCTGGTGCTCGTGTTACCTTGTTTCTTAGTTGGCGTGAGCTTGGCACATTTTTTTGCTGATTTAACAAAACATACTAAATTATTACTATTTACTTTTTATGGTGTATTGATAGTATTGTTCTTACAATCGGTTAGTGGTCTTATCAGCTTACTTATGTTGATTGCTGTGGCAGACACAGCGGTGAATATGCGTAAGCGTTTTTTATGAGGAATGTTATGCAAGTCATTTTATTAGAAAAGATCCATAATCTAGGCAATATTGGTGATTTAATCAATGTTGCGCCAGGCTATGGTCGTAATTATCTATTGCGACAAAAAAAAGCAATTCCAGCAACGGATGAAAATATTCAAGAATTCCAGCAGCGACGCGCACAGTTGGAAGCAAAAGCGGCTGAAAACTTAGTATTGGCTAAGCAGCGGGCGGAAAAATTGCAACTATTGAGTATTAAAATTGAGGCACGTGCCAGTGATGAAGGAAAGCTTTTTGGTTCCGTGGGAACGAGTGAAATTGTTACTGCCTTTAAGCAGCAGGGTGAAGAAGTTGAAAAGCGTGAGATATTATTGCCCGAGGGTAAGCCGATCCATGAGATTGGTGAACATACAGTCCGTATTCAAGTGCATAGTGATGTTATTGCTGAAATTAAAGTAAATATTCTTGGAGTAGAGTAAGTGCCTGCTCCTAAGGCTGCGGTAGTAACAACGGATGTTTTGAAAACCCCACCAGCTTCTGTCGAAGCAGAGCAATCTTTATTGGGTGGTTTAATGCTCGATAGCCAGATCTGGGAGCAAGTTGAAACATTGGTACAGGAAGAAGACTTTTATCGCCACGAGCATCAAATTATTTTTCGGGTGATGGTTGATTTAGCCCGGCGTGATAGTCCCTTTGATGTGGTGACCATCATGGATGCACTGAAGTCTTTTGACGAATTAGATAATATTGGTGGTGAATTTTATTTATTTGAGCTTGCCAATAATACGCCAAGCGTTGCTAATGTCGTTGCTTATGCGCGTATCGTACGTGAGAAATCTGTACTTCGACAATTAATTCGTATTTCTAATGAAGTTGCTGACTCTGCTTATCACCCTCAAGGTGTCGCTTTGGAGGAATTGCTGGATAACGCAGAAAGTAAAGTATTCGCCATTGCTGAGCAAACGTTAACGGATGCTGGGCCAAAGAACATTGCGAGCTTGTTGGCTGCTGCGGTTGATCGTGTTGACATGTTGTCTCGTTCTGAGGGTTCAATTACCGGTTTGGCGACTGGTTTTAGTGATTTTGATGATTTAACCTCCGGCTTACAACCTTCTGATCTAGTGATCGTCGCAGGGCGTCCATCGATGGGGAAAACTGCCTTAGCGATGAATATTGCAGAGCACGCAGCGATTGAATCTAAAAAGCCGGTATTGATTTTTTCTATGGAAATGCCTGGCGATGGTTTGGCCATACGGATGATGTCTTCACTGGGACGAATTGATCAACATAATTTACGTACAGGCAAGTTAGGAGAGGATGATTGGCCACGGATCACTTCTGCGGTGAATATTCTCTCCAATGCACCCTTGTTTATTGACGATGCGGCTGGCTTAAGTCCGGCTGAAGTGCGTGGACGGGCACGACGTGTCGCCAAAGAACATGGGCAGTTAGGATTAATTGTTGTTGATTATTTACAATTGATGCAAGTGCCAGGGTTTAGAGTTGAAAACCGCACTGCTGAAATATCAGAAATTTCGCGTAGCTTAAAAGCGCTTGCCAAAGAGTTAAAAGTGCCTGTGGTGGCACTTTCACAGTTGAATCGTAGCCTCGAGCAGCGTGCTGATAAACGACCGATGATGTCAGATCTGCGAGAGTCGGGGGCAATAGAACAGGATGCCGATTTAATTGCATTTATTTACCGTGATGAAGTATATAACGAGCATAGTGAGTACAAAGGAACGGCAGAAATCATTATTGCGAAACAGCGTAATGGGCCGATTGGCAAATTACGCTTGGCTTTCTTGGGGAAATATACCCGTTTTGAAGATTTAGCTTATCAGGGATACCAAGACACAGGAACTTAAAAGATCTAGGAGATAGTATGATGAGAAAGTATTCGATTATTTTTACAAGTATCCTTTTTTTGCTCAGCTTTACAATAAGTAATTCTTTTGCTGATAATGACTACAATTATAAAAAAGGTTGGTTGGGATCCGAAGCATTACAAAAAGAATTAAAGCTTGATGAAAGCCAAAAAACTGCTTGGAATAGAACCAAAGAAGAAATAATGGCCTTACATAGTGACTATATTCCTACTTATAGGCAACAAAAGCAAGAAATAAAAGAACAGATTGAAAAAGAGGGAAGTAAAGAAGAACCGGAACTGATTTTATTTTATGCGTATCAAGAGGTGGAAGATGACTTTATGGAGTTTAAAGGCAATGTTTTAGCGCTTCAGCTTGATCTTTATAAGCAACTTAATCCGGACCAAAAAAGAATAATATTTAAGGAGGTAGTAAGCGAGTCACCCTTTACTCTTGCTAGGTCAGATGAACCATTGAGTTAGTACCAAAAATCATGAGCAGACCAAGTAAAATTCATATCGATGTAAATGCGTTAATACATAATTTTGGATGTGTCCGTCAACTTGCACCACAAAGTAAAATTTTAGCGATAGTGAAAGCCGATGCTTATGGGCACGGTTTAAAAAAAATTGTCATTGCCGCACAATCTTTGTGTGATGCTTTTGGGGTTTGTTGTTTAGAAGAAGCGATAATGATTCGTGATCTTGGCATCAACACACCCATCGTACTACTGGAAGGCTTTTATCATGCGGATGAATTGCCACTGCTGAGTCAATATGATTTACAATGTGTGGTCCACCATCATTATCAATTAGATTTGTTAAGGCAGCATCGCCTACACAAACCACTGCAAGTGTGGTTGAAAATTAATACGGGGATGCACCGCTTAGGCTTTTCTCCAGAGGATTTCCAATCTGTTTATTATCAACTACAGCAAAATATTAATATAATAAAAGACATCCGTTTAATGACGCACTTTTCGCAGGCAGGTGACATCAAAAATTCTACGACGACAGTACAGATCGAGAAATTTAAGCAAATTAGTAATGAGTTTCCTGGCGAATGTAGCTTAGCCAACTCTGCTGGGATTCTCGCTTGGCCGAAATCACATGCACAATGGGTGCGACCTGGTATCATGCTCTATGGTATTTCTCCGTTTGATGACCAGCAAACAGCACCACATAATTTACAGCCGCTGATGACATTTTCTTCACAACTTATCGCGATTCAAAAATGTGAACGAGGGGAGCCTATAGGCTATGGTGGCCATTGGATCTGCCCTGAAGATATGCATATCGGTGTGGTGGCTGCTGGTTATGCGGATGGTTATCCGCATCATGCTAAGAATGGCACGCCAGTATTGGTCAATGGTAAAGTAGTGCCACTAGTGGGTCGAGTTGCCATGGATCTACTCTCTGTAGATTTACGGCAGCAGCCACAAGCACAAGTTGGCGATCCGGTCATACTTTGGGGCAAAGATTTGCCGGTTGAAGCCGTTGCTGAATACGCAGACACGATCCCCTATGAATTGGTTTGTCGTGCGCATTGTAGGTAACCCCAGTTCGGGATAAGTGGCATGAAAGAAATCAACATTCTACTGACTAACCTATTGAACTATAAGAGATTTAAAAAATAGGTTTCTTGATTTAAGCTAGCTAAGAACCCAAGATTGAGGCGAAAAGGGTAAAAAAAGAGGCATGTACTTAATGTACATAACGATTTTTTTACCCTTTTCAACGACAATATTGGGCTTTTAGCGACGCTTAAACAGGCCGCTTATCCCGAACTGGGGTTAAATAGTGGCAAATAGTTTGACGCAAATGTTGTTGTTTCTCTGGATCAGTAATCATCTGATTGTCTGCATCGGTGATATAAAAAATATCTTCAACACGTTCACCAAATGTTGCAATTTTGGCTGTTTGCAAGTGGATGTTGCAATCTACAAATGCGCGACTGATTTGTGCGAGTAAACTGGGACGATCAGGACTGATCAGCAATAATATCGTACGTTGCCTTGCTTTTTCTTCCTGGAATTTAATTTCTATTGGGATGTTAAAGTGCTGCTTTTGTTGCGATACTCGTCTTGGAATTAATTTCGGTAACTTGTCAGCTTCACTGAATGCTTTTGTGAGTGATGTGGTTATTTGCTGTAATAATCTTTTATTTTTAATGAGTTTATTGCGTTGATCTAAAATAATATAGCTGTCTAAGCTAAAATTGTTTTTTGCAGTAATAATATGTGCTTCTAAAATATTCAATTGATGGTTGGCTAATATCGTAGTGGCGATTGCAAAGCGATTCTTATGATCAGGCATGTAAATAAATATCTCTGTGCTGGCTTTAGTGTCATGTAGGCTGGTTAAAATAAGTGGTTTACTATTTTGGCGATGTTGTAGAATTGCATTAGTATGTTTTACTATCGTTTCTGATGTTACGTGCAAAAAATATGAATCTTTGAATGAATGCCACAGAGGATCTACTTGAAAAGCACTCCACCCTTGCTGTTTAAGCATGGCAGATGCTTTGATTTTTTTTGCTTGTATGATCTCTTCCTCGTTTTTCGGTTCTGTTGTTAGTGCTCGATTTGTCGCATGATATAATTCCTTGAGTAGAGAGTGTTTCCAACTGTTCCATAATGCAGGATTAGTTGCGCAAATATCAGCAACTGTCAACAAGTACAAATGATCAAGTTTTTTCTTATCTTCCACCTGCGTGATAAATTCTTGTATCGTTTTTGGATCATAAATATCTTTACGTTGGGCGGTGAAAGATAATAATAAATGATTTTCAACCAACCAGACAACAAGTGCAGTGTCTTCTGGATCTAAGCTATGATTTTGACAAAATGTGGCTACATCCCGTGCGCCCAATTCGGAGTGATCGCCACCACGCCCCTTAGCAATGTCATGGAATAGTGCTGCAATATAAAGTAACTCATGCTTTTTTATGCCAGGCATGAGTAGTGTGCATAATGGAAATTGTTTGCTTGTCTGTGCTTGGGTAAAATAATTTAAATTGCGAATGACAAAGAGGGTGTGCTGGTCGACAGTATAGACATGGAATAAATCATATTGCATTTGACCGATCACGTTACCAAACTCAGGTAGGTACAAAGCTAGAATACCGTAACGATCCATGATTTTTAGTTGCTTGGCAAGGTTATTATTGTTTCTAAACAATTGCATAAATAATTTACGATTTTTTTCTTTGCTGCGGAAGTTTTCATCGATTAAATGTCTATGTTTATAAATTAAGCGTACGGTGTCGGCACTGACTGCTCGGATATTAGTATGGTGGGCCATCAGTACAAAAATTTCCAACAGCGCTGCAGGCTGTTGCGCGAATACTTGCGGATCTTTAACTTCAATATTACGATTTCGAATTTGAAAACGGGCATTTAGCGGTGTTATTTTTTGCTTTTCTGGTAGGAATATTCGAGCTCGTAATGATTGTAGGACTAAGTCATTTAAGTTATATAGGGTATGAACCGCACGAAAATAATCATGCATAAATTGCTCTATGGCTAGCTTTTTTGGATTATCTTCATAAGAAAACAGACGTGCAATTTCAATTTGGTAGTCGAAAAGCAAACGATCTTCATGCTTTTTAGCAAACATGTGTAATGCAAAACGTATACGCCATATAAATTTTTTAGCGCGGATAAAAGTGTCACATTCTTCCTCGGTTAACAGTTGCTGTTTAATCAAAAATTTTTCTTCTAATCCTAGTTCATTTTTCTCTGGTTTTTGACCTATAATTCCTGTTTCTTTCTCACTATAATATCGTTTGGCTAGCCAATTAATCAATTGTAAATCACGTAAGCCTCCCGGGCTTTTTTTAACATTGGGTTCAAGATTATATATGGTTTGTGCATATTTTTTATGGCGATGACATTGTTCTTTCCACTTGGCGCGAAAGTAAGCTTTGTCAGGCCACATATTTTCTGCTTGTATATTTTGCTTTAATTGCTTAAATAAAACGTTATCTCCACACAGTAGGCGAGCATCGAGGAGATTCGTGAGTATAGTGGCGTCTTGTGCAGCAAGTTCAGTACATACTTGTATTGAGCGTACACTGTGTCCTACTTCTAGACCACTGTCCCATAAACTGCGTATAAAATTTTCTGCCTGCGATAATTGCGGGTGATCATCTGCGTGTGAAAACAGGATTAATAAATCGATGTCAGAATATAAGTGTAATTCACGGCGACCATAGCCACCAATGGCGAGCAAACAGATATTTGCAGCGGTGAGTAATTGCTGTTCTTGCCAGGCGTTAAGTATAATATCATCTATAAAGCTACACGATTCTTGTATCAATAAAGTGACGGACTCACCTTGTTTGAATCGCTGAATGATACTGCTACGAAAGGTTTTTAGTGTTTTTTTCTTCATCGCGCCGGGTAAGAATATCAACACCATCTTCACATACCAACAGCGTATGTTCCCACTGTGCAGATAAGCTATGGTCTTTGGTGACAACGGTCCAATGGTCAGGTAAAAGTTTCACATGGCGTTTACCCGCATTGACCATAGGTTCAATTGTAAAGGTCATGCCAGCTTCTAAGACTTCTCCCGTATTAGGTTTGCCATAGTGTAATACTTGCGGATCTTCGTGGAAAACTGTGCCAATACCGTGGCCACAATATTCACGTACGATAGAGAAACGATTTTTTTCTGCATGCTGTTGAATGGCATGGCCAATGTCACCAAGGTAGGTTCCAGCTTTAACCATCTCAATCCCGATAAATAAGCATTCTCTGGCAATTTGACACAAACGTTTACCGAGGACGGAGGGCTT
>JAZGGN010000282.1:0-3428 GCA_036480475.1 Gammaproteobacteria bacterium | reverse complement strand
ACTAAAATTCCTTAAATATCAATCTGTTATGTTTTTTTAGGGTGCGATTTTAGCTTCTGGGGTCCTTTATTTCTAAATTTTGCCCAAAGATGGGTTAAGGAGAGTACGGCACATGTTCTAACGGCATATGGTCTATATGATCTCAATACCCTTTTAATTATTATTAACGTCGTGTTGGATATGCTTACCTATTATTTGAATTGGGAACAGGATGCGGATATTGCGTTGCTTAAAGAATGTGAGCAAATGCTTATAGCGGAGCAGGATCGGATCTTGTTATCAGTTGGTTCGGAGCAAGGTTTAGTTGATTTGGAGCAACGTATAGAAGATGGGTATAAAAGATCACTGGCGGCGTTTGATGTTACGTCGGAGCGTTTAGCTGACGCATTTAGAGCGATACAAGATGGGCTCTTGGCTACGGCTGCTGAACGAAGTTCTTCTGGAGAGGAGCCAAGTCGCAGAGAACGGGAAGAAGAGCAAGGCATTCGTAGTGAAGCAACAGAGGCTTTGGACAAGATCCAAGAGAGGCAGAAATTACTAGAGACGCAACGTGCGGATAAAAAGCTTCAATATGAGCGCGCGAAGGAGATGTTAAGGAAGGTTAGGTTAACGAGGTCCCAACGAAGTGCAGATGCAGAAGAAAGCAAGACTGATGACCGTGTCAGCGTCATAACTGAAATTCCATCGTCTGCAGCAGAACCTGATTTTGGTCAGGATCAGAATCCTCAGAATCCGCCGACGGAACATGCGAGGATGTTTAACTATCATCCTTCTGCTGATGATAGTGTTGGTACGACGGTTAATTCGACGAATGATTTTGATTTTGCTGCGGTGGAAAACCCTGCTCAAGAACCCGACGCGGAAGCCACTACTCAAGAACACGACAAGGGCAGAGTCTGTGGTAATTGTGTGATATTATAGGTGCTACTCCTAGTAAGGAGCAGGTCTCGCTGTGATTGCCTTTCGTAAGATGATTGATTGTTTGAGATTGTACGTTATTGTGTGTAGAATTAATTTTATTAACTTTTGAGGATGATGAAATGGAAGAAACTACTGATAGCCTTATTGATGGGTCGTATATGGTCGCTTGCAGACTCGCGCTTGTTAACAATAATTTAGGCTTGCTGCAACATAACTTGGCAGAGGTGGACAAGACAGAAAGTGTGCTCGAGGATCTCCTTGTTAAGGCTATCAACTTGCAGCGTCGTCCCCCGCAGTGTGCCGCATATTTGTCAAGTGAATTACTTAAAATTTACCAGCAGGCATATGCCGCTGAACGGCCTAATGGAAACTCGAATGATCATTTATCGCAAGCAGATGCATTTATGAAGTTAGCAGCATTCTACGGGGAAAGAAGCAATGACATTAACGAAGACTCTGAACGAAAATTAAAGACTGAGCTTAAAGGAAGAGAAGTTGAATGTTATCTGTGTGCGATGCAGAAACGTTCAGCAGGTGATGGCGAGGTAACAGGTAAGGAGGTGGCGTATGGTCGAGATGATTTACTGGCATATTTTGAGGGAGAGGGTGTAGAAACAACCGACCCAAAGATAATAAAAGCCTTAGGGGACTTTTTGGGGAAAGAAGGCGTAGGTGTTGCACAAACAATGAGCTTGAGGGATGTTTGGGTGGATATTAACTTGGAGACCTTCATGCCCGCAGCAGGAGGCGCTAGACCAGCAGCAGATGGTAATGGTGCAGTAGTAGCCGAGGATACAGCAGCAAGATCTTCCGAGGAGTTTTGGCCTTGGTTTGTTGCTTTTATCACTGGTAAAGCTCAAAGCATATCATCATCCTTTTTCAGTACACCAACGGTGGACTCGGCTCCCCACCAAGATAATAACCCAGCAGCCCCAGCATATAGTAAATCACTTTAAACCTGGAAAAAGGGGCGCGGTACAGATGGATCTGTTTGCCTCTGCCTTATTTATGTCTAGGTTTAACGAGATGACGCACCGATTCAGCAGCCACTTGATCAAGCCTGTGCCGCCACTTCAACCGCGTGGGTATCACGACTCAGTAACTCTTTTAATTGCACCGCCATCGGCACGGGTTGGCCAATGATCGGCTCGATGATCGAGGCAAATTTACAAAGGTCGCTATCGATCTTACGCAGGCTTTTCTAGAGGCAGAAAAAATCGTTGTGTATTTGTTCATGACGGTTTCTTTCTGCCTTTTTAACTTAGTTTGCTAATTCTAGCAGCCACTTGATCAACATCCGCAGCTACTTCAATTGCATGGGTGTCACGACTCAATAAATCTTTTAATTGCGCCGCCATTGGCACGGGTCGACCAATAATCGGTTCGATGATCGAGGCAAATTTACACGGATGGGCGGTGGCGGCGATGACCCAAGGTTGGTCTGGTAATTGTTGACGCACTGCATAGGCGGTTGCTGTATGTGGGCAAATAATTTTTCCAGTGTTTTGATAGCAATCAGCTATCGCCCGTTTTATGGCATCATCACCGATGCTAAATGCACTGATATGGGCTTTAAATTCGTCAAAATCACGATATAGATGCTGTAACCGTTCAAAATTGCTCGGTTTACCAACATCCATGGCATTGGCCAGGGTGGCAATGCTAGCACGGGGCTGGTAATCACCGGTTTTTAAATAATCAGATAATACCTGATTGGCATTAGTAGCCAGCACAATATCGCCGATCGGGAAGCCCATGGTTTTTGCCCAGAAGGCAGCGGTGACATTGCCGAGGTTACCCGAAGGCACAATAAATCCTGGTTTTATGCCCTGTTGCTGAAATATCTGTGTACTGCAATAAGCGTAATAACTCATTTGCGGCAGTAACCGACCGATGTTGATGCTGTTGGCACTGCTGAATTGATTATCACCTTGGGCAAATAGCGCTTTGACGATGTGTTGGCAATCATCGAAATTGCCTTTCACTTTGAGTGCGAGCACATTGTCATCCCAACAAGTTAATTGATGTTCTTGGCTGGGGGAAACTTTGCCTTTAGGGTAAAGGATCACTACATTGATATTTGGTTTTTGATAAAGGGCGCTGGCCACTGCAGATCCAGTATCACCAGAAGTGGCCACTAAAATCGTAATTTTTTTATCCGTTGCCAATTGGTTTAAACATTCCCCTAAAAAACGCGCGCCAAAATCTTTAAAGGAGAGGGTGGGCCCATGGAATAATTCCATGATGAATGTATTCTCCGTGAGCGCCTTGAGTGGCACGGGGAAATTAAAGGCTTGTTGACAATGGGCTGCTAAGTGATTGGACAGGGGGTCATTGTCAAAATAAGGGGCCAACAGTCGCTGGGCAAATGCTGCAAAGGGTTCGCTTGCATCAAACTCGCTTGCGTTAATTTTAGGAAAAGTGCTGGGGATAAATAAACCGCCATCGTCCGCTAAACCACTGAGAATAGCCTGTGATAAGGTGGTTTTGCTTTTGTCGTTTCGCGT
>JAZGGN010000281.1:0-3366 GCA_036480475.1 Gammaproteobacteria bacterium | reverse complement strand
CGAACGGGGTATCGCGGTGTTTAATATTATTGCTAACCCGCTATTAAATGATAATTATTCTAAGCGGGTTGATAATAGTATTCATTATGTATTTCCCAATTGCATGAAAGTTCCATTAAGGTATGTGAATGCCTTAGCTAATATTATTTATGTGTGCCATAAATCTGCACAGGAAGACGATCGAACGATTTACACCGATAACATGAATCGCGCGACCTTGGATTTTGGCGGGTTGCTGCAGCGTTCTCGTTGAGCCTTGGCTTAGGTGCATTGAAATTGTCGTGAGCAAGCCGTCTCTTCAATTCGAGCTTTTAGAGAGTCCTCCCTGAATAATAAGTAGTATTTACGTAAGCTTTTAAATCTGCTGTATGGTTTATGTTGCAGCAAGTGTGTGAATTTTTGCAATTGAATTGTTTCACCTTCTTGGTTCTGCTTGAGCAATTTAAGTGTTCTCAGGTGTATATCATCCATCCAATCTCTGATTTCGTTAACGCATCGAGTGCGTCCCAAAGTGAACCATTGACGGCGATGTACATAAAAGAATTTGTGATTTTTAGCCTTGCTTAATTGATCAAATAGCGTGTTTAACCTATGGAGTTGTTCATCAATTGATTTATCTTTGAGGCTTGCTAATATGACACATCCTTGATCGAATAGTTCTGCTCTCGCAGTCCAGCGCATCTTTTTTATTGCTGATTTTCTTTCGTCCCAATGCTTAGCGTCACAAGCGGTTATTGTTTCACTATAAGCTTCAATTGTAAGGTTAAGGTGCTTTCGCGCGTCACTAAACTCACGCTGCCTTCTATAAGCGCGCGCCAGCGCATGATGTATGTTACCTTTATTGCAGAGGTGTATGGCCCTTTCGTACAGATCTGAGGGTATTCCGCTTTTTCCGTGATTTTCCAGTGCGCTTTCAAAGCAACTTTGGGCTTCGGAATTTAGTCCGAGCTGAAGCCGGACACATCCCAGGCTATAAGATATACGTTGAACGGTGACCTTCGTCGTATCATTCGTAATGGCTTGTGTATATTGTGTATAACAAGCCTTCTCTTCTGCAATGGCCTGTGTATAAGCCTTCTCTGCTGCTTTAAAAAGAGCAGTGGCTTTAGGGTGTGCCTTCGCCAACGCTATGTTCCCCTCCGCTTGGAAAATATACCCCAGCCAGTAATTTATATTGCAATACTGATAAGTCTCAAGCGCCTTTTTAAAACAATCCTGTGCGTTATCGATCTTTCCTTGCTCCAGGTAAATACTCCCCAGTCGGTAAAGTATTTCTACTTTAAATTTATCAAAGATAGTATTATTTAGTACTAGGCCGTGGATTGTGAGGGCTTCTTCAAAGTGCTCTATTGCTCCTTCAAAGTTGTTCTCTGCTTGTGCTTTAACGCCTGCCTTATACTTTTTCTCGAGAGTGCTCTGCTCTGTAGACATTTAATCTGCCTTGTTAAAATAATATTGGGTTGAAAATGAGCAGTTACGCCTGTTAATGATATGCCAGGATGTTCACTGCTTTTTTAGGATTGTACTTGATATCATTAAAAAAGAAAGCGATAAATACACGAAATGGCTAATAAACGCTCGATTAAAAATTGACAGTGGGGCGAGAGGTGTGTGAATTTCATAATTTAAATTTATCTCCTAAATAGACTTCACGCACTTTAGCGTCATTTAAAATCTTTTCTGGCGCGCCTTCAGCGATGATCTTGCCTTCACTGACGATATAAGCTCTTTGGCAAATGTCCAGCGTTTCACGCACATTGTGATCGGTAATTAAAATGCCGATATTGCGTTCGCATAAGAGTGAGATAATTTGTTTGATGTCGATCACCGAGATCGGATCAACGCCAGCAAAGGGTTCATCGAGTAAAATAAAAGCGGGTTCCATGGCCAGGGCGCGCGCGATCTCAACACGACGACGTTCCCCTCCTGAGAGACTGATCCCCATGCTTTGACGTAGATGGGAAATATGAAATTCACGCAGCAGCGAAGTTAACTTTTTTTTGCGTGCATAGGCGCTTAAATCCTTGCGTAGCTCGAGCACCGCCATGATATTTTGTTCAACAGTGAGGCGACGAAACACTGACATTTCTTGTGGTAAATAACCGATCCCCAATCGCGCGCGACTGTGCATGGCAAGATGGGTGATGTTGGTGTCATCCAGCCATACCTCACCACCATCACAGTTGAGTAAGCCAACAACCATGTAAAAAGAAGTGGTTTTGCCGGCCCCATTGGGACCTAACAAACCAACAATTTCGCCATTCTTAATCGATATACTAATACCATTAACGACGGCACGTGATTTAAAACATTTTCTTAAATTGTTAGCGCGTAAAATACTCATGAGTCTGCTTGTTTTTGTAAAATAATAACGGTGCGCCCCTGATCATCTTCGGGTGAAATGACTTCTTCTTTTTCTGTGTCATATTCGATAATCGGTGCGTGGTAAGAGTCTTCTCCTTGAATCACTTCGGCATTGCCAATTAAGTAAATTTTATTTTCTTCTGCCTGGTATTCAATTCGATCAGCACGGGCGTGTAATTCTGGTTTGTCTATGTCCGTCAATGTCCAGTAATGGGCACGTTGATCTTCAACACCATCAGCAAAAGCGCTGACTAAATTGTTATCTTCATCCGTAAAGGTTTCAGCATAGTCAGCAGTAAGATAGCTCGTGCCTTGATTAAAGCGCACATTGCCACGGTAAATGCCAATACCGTTTTGGCTGTTTATTTGTGCACTATCAGAAGAGACCAGCATGGGTTGATCGTTATCACTTTCCAGCGCTTGTGTTGTCCATGGCAGGAGAGTAAGAAGGATAATGAATAATTTACTCAACTTGCTCATAATAACCGTTCACTTCAGCTAATAAATCAATAATTTCTGTATCTAAGTAGGCGCGCATGCCAATCGAGTTAACCACGACACCGGGTTGCTGGAAGGTGATGGGTTGATCCGTCTCAGCCATATTTTCTTGTGGATAGTGATCTAATTTGCTGGTCGTGATGGTGCTTTCGGGCTGATCAGCACTAGCAGCTTGATACAGTACCACATCTTGCCATAAAGTAATTTTTTCATTATTATTTTCTGTACGACCGTGAACCGATTGAATTTCCCAGGGTTGTTCAGACTCATTAAAAATTGTGATCTGTGGATGATCGAGTACGCTGGTATCATCAGCATAAGATCGTAATTCAGGGGTCGATAATATTCTTGTTGGTTGCCCTTGGCTATCAAATACAGTGGCATGCATATTAATGATGATATTTTCTGGGCTTGCTGGGCTTGTTGATGTATTGACTTTATAAATATTTGGCTTGAAATAATACCAGACAGCAAAGCTCAGGGCGATGGCCAATAGGCTGATGG
>JAZGGN010000280.1:0-12802 GCA_036480475.1 Gammaproteobacteria bacterium | reverse complement strand
CCTTGTGAAAATATTAACACAAATTGCTGCTGGAATTGTGCACTGGTCTGAGTGGCTTGTTTGAGGGCCGTCTCATAAGCACCCAGCGCACGGTTGTAGGTCTCTTGCTCGATGGCACCTGCTTGTAATAATTTATTGGTCTGTTCTAATTGGTCTTGATACACTTCCTGTGGCGTGCGCATTAATTCTGTCAACTGTACGCCCTCTTTGATTAAGGCTTGTTTTGCCTTTTCACTGTCGGTGAGTTGTTGATTGCTTTGTATGAGTTTTTGTTGTTTGTTATACGTTTCCTGCAAGGCAGGATTATAAAAATATTGGAAGTCCTCGCTGACTTGTCGAACGGTTTCTCCTAAAGCACCCGTGCTTTGATTAAGTGTCTCACTGTGTTGCTCAGCAACCACTAAGGCTTGTGCCACTAGGTTATAACCATCCAGCCAATTGGATGCTTTATTTTGTACGCCTTGTAACCACGCAGGCGCTTGCCATGCCTTGAGTCCTTGTGAAATCTTGTCAATTGAGGTCGCCATCCAAGACAAAGATGAGCTATTAAACCCTTTGAAGTAAAAGCTTGTGAATTTGCCCATTAAGTCGATGGTCTGAGTTAAAGCGGGCGCAAGCTCAATGGCTAAGATATTGGCCAATCCTTTGACACTGTTTTGTAATCGTAAAATCGCATCATTGGCCCCAGCCATGTCATTGGCTGCTCGTTGGCTTAAGGTTAATCCGAGTGCATCCGCTTCTTCTCTTAATGCACGAATACTTTGTGCACCACCCTCCATGATTTGCAACATCTCGGTACCGCTACGGCCCATCAAGTCATAGGCCAATCGGGCTTTATCAGCTTGATTGTCAATCTGGGTAAGTGCTTGGGCAATGAGTTCAAATTGCACTTCGGGTTTTAAGCCTACTAAGTCTTGTGCCGTTAAGCCCAACGCACTGAGCGCGTTTTGTGCTTTGCCGCTTTGGGTGGCCGCTTCACTGAGGCTGCGTTGTAAGCGCTCTAAGCTGGTGGTGAAACGCTCAAAGCTGACACCACTGATGTCTGCGACATGGCGGTATTGTGATAGGGCTTCGGTACTGGCTCCAAGACGTATCGATAACTTCTGAATTTTATCACCCGCATCGATACTTTGTTTAATCAAAGCCCCAAAACCAACGCTGCCGGTGATGGCCATTAAAGGACCCAATAAACGACTGGCGGTGCGCGATAGCGATGTGAAGTTGTTTTGAATGCGACCCAGCGCTTGTTGGGTATTGTCTATCGCGGTGATAGTGAAACGCGCTTCACTGGCCATGTTTTGAATTCCCTAATTGCTTAAAATAATGCTGCCAACCGATGAATTCCAGGGTCGACATCTTGAGGATTTCACCCACTGTTTTATGTAAGCGATGGGCGAGTGCAAATAGACACAAAATTTCTTTGCTTAAGATGCTTTTTTTTCCAATGAGGTCACCTCATCTAATGAATTATCCATTTCTCCCATTTGCGCAACAATACGGCAAATGATTTGTGGGCTGACATGACGCAGGAGTTCCAGGCGCTCGGTTTTCTTAAACAAAGATTGCCCCTCAGCATCAACGGCACGCAGAATTAATATATCGACAAAATCTTCCACCCGTGCTTTTTTGGCCAACTCTGATAGTTCACTGAATTGCTTAACGGTTAGTGTCGCTAAGGGTTGGAAATAAATGATGGCGGTTTTGCCTGCCAGTTGCCATTGTGGCACGTGGAGCTTGAGTAGTTGATGCTGGTGTAATAAATCCTGAAAATGTTGTTTGGCAGAATCAAGTAAAGTACTCATAGTGACTCCGGTTTGGTGGCTTTGATTGTCGTTGATTTGTCTGCTTTATCAGTTTTCATCACCGCTTTCAGCAGACGCAATTCCCCCGTGCCTTGGAAAGTAAAATCAGCTTCAACAATACTGTCATGTGCGCCACTGATGGATAAGCCGGTGACGTAAGCATCTCCGCTGAAATACCCTCTCTTGGCCAACTCACCGCCTGGGTAGAGTTGCAGCATGAATTTTTTGCCTATTGTTAAACTGGCTTGACCATTGGTATCGCTCTCATCCCACCATGCGCTCAATGAACAAGTCCAACTTTTAAGTGTAGCAACATAGTGTTGCCATTCATCACCGATGATGGATGCATCCGTGGTATCAGCACTTAACTCCAAGGTCCAGTTACGTACTTCGGCAATAATGTCATTGCCGTTTTTAATAATACCTTCAAAACCTTTGTAAATGGCCATGATTTAGCTCCTTTTAGTTCCTAAAAAATATCTCAAAAACGATATCGGCAATGGCGGTGGGTTTAACACCCCCGCCACTTAACTCAATGTCGGTACTTACCCAGCGTAAGTCTTCACTTAAACCGTCCAACGTGACGTCCGCCAACAAAAGTGTACGTACCTGGGCCTCAATCTCATCAATGGCTTCATCCATGTCCTGGTTAGCGCTGACATGCACCTGTACCGTCAACGTCAGCACATGCCAAATCAAGCGTTGGCCCTGATTGATGGCCGTATTGTCATTGTCGGCCACCTCGCGGTTGGCAAATATACTCAAGGCCGGAGGTGCACCTTCAGGAAGAGGATAGATGCGAGACAGGAAGACACGCCCCTGGACTAAATTTTTTAGCTTGTCTGCTATCTTTTGGCGAATAAGACTGCGTTTAGGGTTTTTAAGTTTATTTTCTGAGCTCATAATTTAACTCACGAGTGAAATTTTTAACCCAGGCCACCTGTGCGGTTTTTTCCATTAAGGTCATGGCAGGGTTTTTTCTAAAGACGGTGGCAACACTTGGCCCTTTGAGTTCAAAAATCGGATAACGTGACTTACCCTTGCGTTTGACTATCGCGCGCTTGTTTCCACTCGTTCTTCGAATGATGAACGCATGGGGAATAACCCGTCTTTTACCCTGACCTTTGAAATTAATACCAACCGTATTTTGTTTGGCTTTGGGATCAATATCGATTAATTTAAATCGATTCCTGCGTGCGGTCAAGGATGCTTGCAAGGTACGTCGGTTAGCGCGATATAGGGAGATATTATCACGGACCAATTTTTGTTTAATACCAATATCCTTGGCAATAAAGCGTACTGCTTGCGTGCGTGTGCTGGTTATGGTTTTATTCAAAGCACGACTGGCGGCCTTAACGATTTTGTCACGCTGCAGTCGACCTAAATAGCGCTCAACCGCTTTGATATCCGTGTGGAAGTTGATATTAAGGCTCATATGGTTATCAAGAAAGGATAGTGATTAAAGGTTGTGGAAAAAGTAGCGATACATTTACTGTAAAATTATTTTAGCAAGCAGTGAAATTCAGACATGGACAATAATATTCAAACTAAACAAGAAGATGAATTGTGGAAAATTTCTAAAATTCTTGAAAGACTTTCTTCCCATTTGAGAGAAAATTATGCTCGCTCTTCTGAATCAATTCATAAACTCATTATTCTATTTAATTCTGGTGGCATAGTAGTTTGTTTAACAAAACTCCATGATCCGCACAATGGTAAGATTATTTATGCAGTATTTGCTTTCTCGCTAGGCTTGATTGTTGCTACTATAATAGCGCTATTAGAATATTTAAAAACAATAGAAACAAGCAAAGAATTTGGTAAAATATCACAAGAGTTCTTTTCTGGAACAGAGAATGAACTCTTAAAAAAATTAAATGATAAAAACTGTATTAATAACCTAATTTTAAATATAAATAATTTAAAAATGAAAGATAAACAAATAAAAATAAATAAATATCTTATACTTTTCGCACTTATACTTTCTGGGATAGGTCTTTTTAAAATTATCATAGTTATATTCTTCAGCTAAGTCAAAATGATCAATGAAATAATTTGTTACCTAGTTTTTATAGCAAGTGGTCTGCAAAACCTCCAGGATTAAAACAGCAATGCCTAAGCCATCTGACTGTCGTCGCACAATGCGAAAAGATTTTCCGTTAATGTGTAATACATAATCCTGCAGATTGGTTGGCAATAGACTATCTGCCGTTGTAAATGTGAGTTGCTGATTGTCTATCTCTAAAGTTTCTATAGCGTCAACCTCGGCTATGCCAATGATTGTGATTTGTGTTTCATCCTGAGTCAAGCTTGCCTCACAGCCAAATATTTTGATCAATTGCAGGCTTAAACTTTCAGCACGCTCATCAAAGCAGGATAAGTTTTTTTTGAGAGGTTCAGGCATTAATTTTAATATCGACATAGGCATCGGCAGCCTCAGCATTGGCAAAGGCACAACCTGCAGGGGTATTGCCATCAGCAATCAGCGTCATTTGTTGTTGATTGCTGTCCCAGAATAATAAAGCACCCGTGAGGATGTCTTCACTGGCTTTGGGTAATTCAAATACACCGACGACTTGTATGGCTTCTAAGTCATCTACAGCAATGTCGCTGAGTGCAACGCCAATGCGTTGTCCGAATACCACAACATCGCCACTCTGATAACTTTGGCTACTGTCATTAAGGTAGGTGAGAACGTCACCGGTTTGTTGGTAATTTCTTGCCATTTTTTGCTCCTGTTATTTAAAATTTGAACTGAATATATTTATAATCACCGCGCTCACTTTGCGCGTTCTGATGAGACTGTTCACTCATCAGTCCAAGGATGCAAGGTGAGCACCATATCGTTGTGATGAACACTTTACTCTTTACAAATTAAATGAACTTCTTTATGCTCTGTCTTGCTCACTCTGCGTGGCATAATAACAATAATAAGCTTGCATATGCTTCATTCATTTGCTATTCGCGCGGGGTGAGCACCATAGAATATTTTTTTTAAGTTATTTGCGCTTTGCTTTCGCATCAGCAACCTCACCTCGATACAGCGTCCTGAAGTCCAACGCACTGACACCGGCACTTAAAGCAACTTTAAAACTTACCCCTTCGATCTCCCAACCTTTTTGTTGCTCCAAGCGTGGTTGTGCCATGCCATTCAAATAAGCAACCTCGATAACGTCATAGGTGCTGGGGTGTGCTGTCAAATACCAAGTGGTGGTTGAAACTTGATCGAGTCTGGGATCGGCAATGACTTGTGCTAAACCTCGAACAGCATTTGGCACACCAGAATTGCCTTGCTCGGGGTCAGTTTCAGAATTCATCAACACATTAGCTTGACCTTCCAAAGCCACCGGCACAACTAAAAAGCTGGGACGGATATTTAAGGTTACCTTCTGCTCTTGTTGCATACTCATGGCAATGCGTGCCGCATTCAAGCTTTCAATGGATAAGGGCATAGGGTTACCAATATTATGATGTGCCGCATCAAATAAGGGTATATTATCTGCCATCCTGGGGTTGTCGGTTAAAAGCGCATAGACTAGATTACCGACGGTACGAAGGGCGGCTTGGCCCATCTTGCGCGGAATGCGGGTGAAGGCATCTAAATCATCATTAATAATGGCTTGTCGGGTAATGGTGAACATCGCACCATAGTCTGCGAGTTGAATGCTTTCCTGACGTTCACCCAGCGTGACGTGACGATACTCAGTACCTTCAGGAATTTTATTAAGGCTGGGGAAGGTACTGATATCCACCCGTGTCGCGGTTTTAAAGTCTGGTAGGCTGCCTTTTCTAGTCCAGGTCATGAAGGTTTCTGCGGTTTCTTCATAACCTTTGAGCATGGCTTTATTGGCGGTATTGCTTAAAATCGCAGGGAAGTCAGAGGTCGAATGGGTAAAGGCGCGTCCGATGAGTTCCATGCTACCGAGGGCGCGGGTGCTCTCATGGACCTTTTCTAAACTGCGACGGGCAAGCTCGCTTAAAGTGTAACTTTGAAATTCATTGTCAGGTTCAGCGTCAGCTAATTGGCATCGTACTAACAATGCATTTTCTACGCCCTGGCGAAATTTATCACGCTCATCAGCAATAAGACTGATGCGTTGTCCACCATCCACACTTAAACTTTGCTGCCCAAGGTGGGTAAGTAAGCGTTCCCGTGCTGCCTCAATGCTGATGTTGGGATTATCCAGGCATTGCTGGCACAAGTCGCGCTGAGTTTCCATAAATGGCGTGAATAATTCATGGATGGTTTGTCGGCGTTCAGTTTCTTCTTGTAACACTTGCGTGCGAATGGCTTGTGTATCGAGAGGAGGTTGTTCTTTTGCCTCCGGCATCACCGCTGCTTGCCGCACCTCATTATTTTGTTCAGTAGGTTTATCATTGGTGAGAGAGGAAGATTTTTTAGATTCTGCCTCACTGGTAATTGTATTTTTTAAAATATTTGTTGAATGGTCTATCGATTGCTCCATATTATTATGACTCCGTTCAGGGTTAAAGGATTGACTGCGACCAATGCCGACACTGGGGTCAAGCGGCACAGTCACTAAACTAATTTCTTGCGGTT
The DNA here is from genome assembly GCA_036480475.1 of Gammaproteobacteria bacterium. GTDB lineage: Bacteria > Pseudomonadota > Gammaproteobacteria > JAZGGN01 > JAZGGN01 > JAZGGN01. Next base: position 6,439 of record JAZGGN010000280.1, on the reverse strand, counting down.
GCCAACGGGTAACGCGCAAGCTTTCCGGTTGTTCTTGTGTTTCAGGGGTGGTGAGGTGGCGCTTTTTGATGGTATAGCCCACTGAGATATTATGAACAATGCCATCCTGGATATCTTGCCAAAGGTCATCAACGGCTTTACGTTTGCTTAATTTGAGAATGGCTAAACCGCGATTATTTTCAAGCCAGGCTTTTTCAACCACACCGATATGATGTTCAGGATGAGTGCGATCATGCTGACACAGCACGGGGGCACCCGCTTGTAAGCGGCTTAAGTCCACTTCCTCTTCATTGTGACCTAAAGTTTCCAGCCACGGTTTGGCAAACATCATACCTTGGCGTAGACACGTGCTTTCAGAAGAAAATGAGACTTGAATGCGACGGTTATCATGATCGATGATGGCATTTTGCGATAAGGACATTTGCCGAGCAAGCAATTGGTTTAAATTTAATTCATTCATAGTAGTTTTTTGAAAAAATTATTAAAGACAAATAAAAATATACGTTAAATAAAGCTTCAAAATAATAATAGGCTTATAGGATTTTTATGATTTCATGGAAATGATAAGTTTAGATCATTATTTGCATCTTTAATCCGGATGTTTTAATCTTCCGTAAAGAAATTTTTTTTCTGGAAATTTTTTTATACATAATTTTTTAAGATCATCCATATTTCTCTCAATAATACTTGAGCTTTCTTTTGCATATTTCAATAATTGATTTTTCAACTTAAGAAGTCTATCTTCTTGCTCTGTTGATAATTTCAAATCACATATTTCTCCATCTATTATCTCAATAGGAAGTTCATTGACTTTTTTTATTTTTTGTATATATTTGTTATATTTATCAAGGCTAATCGACATAATATTGTAGTTATACTGACCTTGATGAATCTCTTGAAGCAGTGTAACTTGATCATTTGTATCTAGGATAAAAGTTAAGGACTTGTATTCAATTAAAAAATCATCTTTACTGTGATTAAGGAATGGATAATTTTTTTTATTAAGCACATTAAGTATGTCTTTTAGAAAATTAAGCTGAACATTTAGAATAAACAGCAAATAATGTATTGAATAAATGTCATTTTTTACCTTTTTATCTACATCACGTTTGGAGGAATAATCATGCGCATACTTGGCGCCAGAGAATGAAGCAACAAGCACAGCAAGCACTGTAATAATTGTGTAAATAGTATCCATGAATGATGAATAACACATTGTTTAAATGTGATTTCCTTCTATTTATTACATATTGTTAGAAAATGCTAGTATTTATTCCTCTATATTATCGTCTTACTTACTAAAGTCTTTAATATTTGTTGAAGTTATGTTTATTTATACTCAGTCTTTTCTATGCAATTTAAACAATAAAAATCTACTCAGGTTTTTCTAAAGACTGCTCAGCCGCAATTTGTTCCCCCACCATCAGTGGATTACCACCGCGTTCTCTGATCACTTGTGAGCGTGATTTAAAACCGGCGCTAACCGCGACCTCATCGGCGCGTACTTCTTTAAGTGGATCTATCCAGGGGATCACTGGTCCTTGCATATCGGCATCAAACAAGGTGCCTTTATCAAGACTGGGAGAAAGTTGTACTTTGTTGGCCGCCAGCATCAGGTTTAACCAACGTGCCCACACCGGACGGATAAAGCTGGCGATAAATTCTTGGCGCAATACGTTGTAATGGGCCGCTTGCTCGACCAATTCCTGTCGTTGTGCGCTGTAGGTGCCATTGTAATCTTTAGCGATACTGCTGTAGCTGGTGCGTGTGCCTGCAGCCACGGCTCTGAGCATTGATTTACAGAATTCAGACAGCATGGCACTTGGACGATTGCTTTGGATGGTGTCGATTTCTTCGCCTGGGTTTAAGCCATCAATGAATAAGCCAGGTTGTACCTCAAAGTGGCGCTCCTGGTTGGCGGATTGCATTGCCAGTGGGCTAAAGCCATCTTTGGGCTTTTTGATATAAGCGGTCATGGCAGCAGACACCCGTGCCGCGATGCGTTCAGCATCTTCGTATTCTTTTAAATCATTCAAACGTCTTAATACCGGTGCAAATAAGGTAACGCCACGATGTTGATGACAACGCTTGACCAGTTTTAAATGGATGATTTGATTTGCCGAAATGGCAGTGGTTTTTTGCTGGAAATCATTGTCAGGATGTGTACTGTAGAGATGATATGCCACTACTTGCCCTAAGCGATCTTTTTCAATGCCTTGGAAAATGTTTTTTGCTTCATTGCTTAGATCCATTGGTAGGAAATCGGCTTCCAAGATATCAATAGAAAATGGTAAGTGGCTGGGGTGTCGTAATCCAGGTAGTCTGCCCTCTAAAAAACGGATCAATACCTCACCATCGCGTAACCAGGCTCTGCATATCAAGCGGCATAAGCTATGCCAATCAGCTTGACTGGAAACGCAAGGGCAACTTGTCCAGTGATTAAATAATTTTAAGAGTTGGCGGTTGAAGTCAATGTCAAGTTTGCCGCTTAGGTTTTTAACCTGTGGTTCAATGCTGATGCCACTACCAACGATACTGTGCACCAACACATCGAGGATCCCGCTGGAGATGTCATGGTTTTGCTCCAGATGTCTGGCTTGTGCTCTTAAACTAACGCTGGCCCGTGTAACTTGTGCATTATGGTCGCTTTGATCGAGTTTAAAGGGATAGAGCCTTGAGGCTTGCGCTGCTTCATAAGCGCGCAGCATCAATTTAGCTTGCGCGCGCTTGCACGCCAGACGTGGTGCAAGGTGCGTTAAGATTTTATCGAACATGTTTTTTTAATCTTTGAAGGTGACCAGAGAATAGGGCTTGCCTGATTGTTTAGACAGCAGGGCAATTTGTTGTTGCCAGTATTGGATTTGGCGTAGAATTTCAGCACTATCTTCGCGTGTGATGCTGCGCGCGCCATTGGGTGTGCTGAGACTTACACTTTTACCCTCGGCCACGTCGAGATTAGCTTGCAGCCAGGCGGCAAGCTGGGTTTGGGCGTGGTTGAGGGTGAGCATAATTTTTTATAATTTCTAATGCGTTTTTTTATGGTTGACCTTTATTTCCAGGTAATACTTATGGCTTTAGTAATATTTTTAGTCGAGTCAATGTAGAAATTTTTCTAAATTTTCTAGTGTAGATGTGCTTTTATTAAGCACGTTATCGCGACGCTTTTTACATGAATTAAAAAGTTTATTAAGATGTTTATAAGAAGTGTTTCCTTCTGGAGTATAGTCATTAATTTGTTTTATTGAAGGTCCTCTTTCTACATACTGATCATAAAATTTACTATATTCTTCATTATATTTCTGGTATGTGTTATTAATTCCTTCTATTTCTTTGATAATATAATTGTATATCTTCCATTCCTTTTCCCCAATATTCTCCAATGTTTTTTTATCAAGGATTAAATTGTCTATTTTGCATATTTCAGACATAAGCCCTTTGCAACCTCCTATTCCTTGATTAGTTTTTTTTATTTCATCAAAAATTTTTTCAACCTTATAGCGGAATCTTTTATATAGTTTTTCTGCCTGTTTTTTTGAGCGCCATTCGTTCACTGTTTGTGTAAAAACAGTGCCCAAAATTCCCATCACTGCTCCCGCAAAAAAATCTAACATATTCATATATAATATATTATTAAATTTATTTAGGATTAATCAAAACAACCATTCCCTAATTCTTCTTCAAACTTGGCAGGCCAACTACGCCCTGAGCCTGTTTTGTAGACCCGCTTTTTACCTGTGGACTTCCTCTCTATGGTGATTTCTCCTTTTGGAGTATAAAATCCACCTTTGGACTCAGACAAAACTTTTTCTATATCATCAAAGTCTTCAACCGAATATCCTTTATCTTTGATAGCTTTTTTATAACCATCCACTTCGTCCTGAGTGATAACTCGTAATTTATTCTCATTCATTTGTTTTCTCTTTTTTTTGGTGTCTCAAGTATAATAATTTTTTGTCACATTTGACATAAATTACTTTGTATGAATCCATTTTAGTTGTTACCTAAGTAGTTATACTTAGGTAATGTTATAGATATTATCGACAGTAATATATTAAAATTCAGCAAAATCAATATTCTCATTATTTTTAGAACTAATAGTTATTTTTCCGTCCTTGCTCACCAATGATACTAAATGTATTATGATGCTGATATTCAAAGCCATGGTCCCGCAGGCAAATTCAACCAGCTTTGCTTATGGCGAATATTAGTGTAAAACGGGTCTTTCTTACGCTTTGCTTGCATTGGTGTTGTACTTTCCACCATCGGCACATCCGGCAACGCCTGTAAGCTGGGATTTAAAATATACAGTGCGGCCATCGCATACACTCTCACATCCAGTGCTTCATTGTGCACCCCTGCCGGTTTTTCAAAACGTTTCACCCACTTGCCTTTTGACTTGCGGGTCACTTGTTTCTCTGAGGTGAGTTGGCGAAAGTATTCCCAATCGGCACTGTAGTTGCCAAGCACCTCATTCTTTGGGAAATGACAAAAGCCTGGACCTGCTGTGTCAATCACTAGTCGGCTGTAAATAGCAGCCTTCGCCGTATCCGTCCCCACTGCATATAAATCCACTTTGCCTAAATTATTACGTGTGGGTCGTGACACAATGGGCTTGCCCATTTGTGAACTGCCTTTGATGGCAAACACAAAGTGGCGATGTTGATTGCAAAAGCGATATACCGCCATCGTATGATGGCCACCGGAATCAACACAAGCACCACGGATGGTTAAGGGCAAACCTGATTCATGGGTAAAGCGACGCATTAGAACCACCTCTAATTGTCGCCACACAATCTCATTACCTGGACTACCTTTTAAAATATCATAACGCATCGACCACGATTCCTCCCCTGGTCCCCAAGCAATGGTTTCAACTTCGATACGGTCATCCTGTATATCAACACCTGCGGTGAGTAAGACTGCCTTCTGTGGTACCTTCGGGCCATAACATTCCCGACGTTGATACAAAGTTTCGGCTTGCACGCAGGATTCATTGTCTTGCCAGCATTCACCTAACGAGGTATTGATCCAAGTCTTGTAAGTTTCGGGTAATTTTTTAGCCTCAAGAAAACTATTCGCCATTTGCGCCCACGTCACCCAAGGGCTGTATAATTCATTGATGTGAAAACCCGCGACACCGACACTTTTGTTTTGTGCTTGCCAACAACCTTGGCTCAGCATCTTCGGCTTGTCTTCATGGGCAATCATACGCTTGCAGTGAATGCACTCATAAGCCGCTTGTGAAGGCTCGTCTTTGGGCCAACGTAATCTGGACCACACCAAAATTTGGAAATGCTCGCAGTGTGGACACGGCACAAAGAAATGACGTTTGTCTGAGGACTCCCAAGCCGCCTCAATGCGTGATAAGCCTTCCAAGGTGGGCGTGCTGGTTAATAATAGTTTTCGGTTTCTAAAGGTCGTACTGCGTTTCTTCGCTAAATGAATGGGGTCACCTTCGGTCCCTGCCGAGGGTGGATACCGGTCGACCTCATCACATAAGACAACTCGGATTGGACGACTAGCCAAGCTTGCCGGACTGTTGGCACCAACGATACTGATGTGACCACCTGGAAATTGTTTATGCAAAAGTGTGTTGCCACTGTCACGACTTCTGGGGTTGCGTACTTTTTGGCGAAGCTTAGGCGTGTCTCTCAGCATCGGCGCTAGTCGGTCTTTGGACCAACTCTGGGCCATTTCCAGCGTGGGTTGTAATACCAGAATGGGACACGCTTCACGGTCAATCAAATAGCCGATAATATTGTTTAAAATCTCAGTCTTACCCACTTGTGCGCTGCACATGAGTACGATGGTGTCGATTTTCTTATCATTGAAGGCATCCATGATATCACGTTGATACGGCGCGCGTGTACTTGACCAACGTCCAGGGGCGGCTGCACTTTCAGCGCTCAGGTGACGATATTTATTGGCCCATTCACTGACGTTTATTCTGGCGGCTCGCTGCCAGCGGCGTGGTTGTTTTTGATGGACAGGCAGCGCCTTACTACTTGGCAATGATTGTTTCTTAGTCCGTCTCATCCTCATCATCCTCCTCAAGCATCTCATTTATTTCACGGTCAAGTTCATCCACCTCTTCTTCGCTGAAATTATCGTCATAATCCGGCGTAGCTAATAGCTCTAAAACATTTTCAATTTCTTGCTCAATGCAATCGGTAATATCATCGACCCCTTTGAGCAAAATAATTTTTGTAGCCAACCCTGGTGCCATTCCTAATAAAATTTCACGTGCGCGAATGGTGATATCACACCAGGCGTCATCAACTGCTTTGGCTGAAATTAATTGTCGATTTTCTCTTGCTAAACGCAATTCTAATAAATCACCTCTTAGGCGGGAAAGGCGGACTTTTTGTTGTTGGTGTTCATCGGATTGTTCCTGCGTCTCGTATTCAGGCTGTAAATATTTGAGGTATCCTTGTATTCC
>JAZGGN010000279.1:0-3380 GCA_036480475.1 Gammaproteobacteria bacterium | reverse complement strand
ATGGTGGATAGTGTATTATTGCTTGTCGATGCGGTTGAAGGACCGATGCCACAAACCCGTTTTGTCACTAAAAAGGCCTTTGAGCAGGGTTTGCATCCTATTTTAGTGATTAATAAAATTGATCGTCCTGGGGCTAGGCCGGACTGGGTAGTCGATCAAGTATTTGAATTATTTGATCGCTTAGGCGCAACGGACGAACAGTTAGATTTTCCAATTATTTATGCTTCGGCGCTGCAAGGCATTGCGGGTGAGGATCCACAAGCGATGTCGACCGATCTTACGCCGCTGTTTACAGTGATTGTCGATAAAGTCCCGCCACCGGAGGTTGATGTTGATGCGCCTTTTCAAATGCAGATCAGTGCACTGGATTATAGTTCTTATATAGGGATTATTGGTGTCGGACGTATTCAACGGGGATCGATAAAAACGAATACCCTGGTAAAAGTGATAGATCAGCATGGCGAAGTTCGCAGTGGCCGCATACTTAGCGTTATGGGATTTTCTGGTTTAGATAAAGTGGAAGTCAATCAAGCGCAGGCGGGTGATATTGTGTGCGTGACCGGTGTTGAGGGTTTAAATATTTCAGATACAGTATGTGATCCGGATGCTGTAGAAGCATTGCCCCCCTTAACGGTTGATGAGCCTACGGTAAGCATGACTTTCCATGTCAATGATTCCCCTTTTTCTGGTAAGGAAGGCAAATTGCTCACCAGTCGCCAAATCAAAGAGCGCCTGGATCAAGAATTATTGCATAATGTTGCTTTGCGCGTGACGCCAGGCGACAGTGCTAATAAATTTATAGTGTCTGGCCGTGGCGAATTGCATTTGTCCGTATTAATCGAATCCATGCGTCGGGAAGGTTATGAGTTAGGGATCTCGCGTCCGGAAGTCATTTTAAAAAGGGTCGATGATAAACTACTTGAACCGTATGAATTTCTGGCGACTGATTGTGAAGAAAATTATCAAGGCTCTGTGATGGAAGAATTGGGGCAGCGTAAAGCGGAACTGCTCAACATGATGCCGGATGGCAAAGGGCGGGTGAATATGGAATTTATGATCCCCGCACGCAGTTTAATTGGCTTTCGATCACAGTTTTTAACGCTGACCTCGGGTACGGGGATCATGAGCCATGTGTTTGATCATTATGATACGATGAAGCCCGGCGAGTTGGGGCAGCGAAAAAACGGCGTACTGGTTTCCATGGTGACGGGCAAATCTTTAGGTTACGCATTATTTAATTTACAAGATCGTGGGTTTTTATTTATTGATCCGAACACAGAAGTTTATGAAGGGATGATCGTTGGTTTACACAGTCGTGATAATGACTTGGTTGTGAACCCAACCAGAGCTAAACAACTCACGAACGTTAGAGCGTCTGGTACAGATGAGCATATCACCCTAACGACGCCCACTAGACATACTTTAGAGCAAGCGCTAGAGTTTATTGCTGAGGATGAATTAGTGGAAGTCACGCCTACCTCTGTGCGCCTACGCAAAAAATTTCTCAAAGAGCACGAGCGCAAGCGCGCTGGACGCGCCTCTAAGGGATGAGTTTAGGCTGTGACTAGGTTTTATAGCGTCCGAAAATAAGCACAGCACTTATAACTTTCTTTCTATCGTTACTGCGGTTGAGGCGACATTTTTTATGGGATGCGGCTTGGTCACGGTCAGGCGTAACCACGGGACAGGAAATTCTTTTAATATAAAATCAGCGACGTTTTGCGCTAAGGTCTCGATGAGTTGGAAGGTGTTTTCTGTAAGATGTTGCTGCAAGCGCTGGTTGAGCACTTCGTAATTAAGGGTATTGCCGATATCATCACTTTGTGCACCAGCAGCAATATCTGTACCTAAATCCAAATCAAAAAACACTTTGCGCTTGATTTTCTGCTCCCAAGCGTGGATCCCCAGTGTGAGGGTAAGCTGTAATTGGCGAATGTGAATGATGTCCATATGGGTTACCGAGTTGTTTACTAGATGGAAAAGTGTAAAACAGTTAGCTTTTGTGATCAACATGAACAATTAAACCTGGGAAAGGCAGTTGCATGATTTATCCCAGGCAACACAGCGGGACAGAACTTCCTGTAACTGCATTTTTTAGGATTATTATTCATTCTACGATAAGATATATATTAACAACAACACAGGGAGAACGATAATGAATTGGATGCATTTTATGGCTACTTTTTGTGCGGGCTTATTTACGGGTACCGCGGTTTTTGTCGCGGTGGTGCAACACTCAGCGGCAACCCAATTGGGTTATGAAACTTATGCGAAGTATTTCTCACTGTTCTACTGGCGTGCAGCATTGATGCAAGTTAGTTTGGCTTTGATAACGGTGATTTTAGGTTTGGTGGCTTGGTTTTATGGCGCTGGTTTTTTTAACTTGATCGGTGCGCTGATTTTTATTGCACTCATTTTGTATTCGGTGATCTATATTAAGCCGATCGATGATCAATTGCGGGCCGCTAAAACGGAAATGCCAACTGATCCTGAAAGCTTACTCACGCGCTGGGGGGCATTGCATCGTCTTCGTGCCGGTGGGGCGGCTTTGGGCTTTCTCTTCTTTTTGCTTTAGTATCAATCAGTTGGCCTTAGCCTATATTGTTGGCTTACCCCCTTATATAGTACTATAATTGTACTATATAAGGGTAATCTAATTCATAAGCCATATATTCACAAAAAAACCTTAATTATGGATTGACACAAGCATTAGATAGTACTAATTTAGTACCCAATAGATCAGGATCGCGACGGCAACCTGAGGTGAGGTGAGAAAATGTTGAGGATCAGTAAGTTAGCTGACTATGCAACGGTTATTTTAGTCTTTTTGGCAAAGCATACCGAGGGGGTTTGTAATGCTAAAGAGATTGCTAAGCATACTGCCATAGCAGTACCAACCGTGAGTAAGTTACTGAAAGTACTGGCGGGTGCTGGCTTATTGCAGTCACAGCGGGGGGCGACAGGGGGTTATCGCTTGGCATGTTCCGCTCAGGATATTTCGGTGGGACAGATCATCGAAGTTATTGAGGGAGACAGTGGTTTAACGGAATGCAGTGTTGATGATGGTTTATGTGCATTAGAACAGGTATGTGAGATCCGTGGCAATTGGCAATTAATTAATCATGCCATACAAGCTGCGTTAGATAGCGTGAGTGTTGCTGATCTTGCCAAGCCGAAATTAGCAGCGTGTGATATAAATGTCAGTCAAATTAAAGCGTTTGCATCGCAAGAGGTAAAGCATGGCAAAGACAAATGAAACGATTGATCGATTGATCAACCAGGAATATGAACATGGCTTTGTCACTGAGATTGAAAGTGATAGTTTTAAGCCTGGTTTAGATGAAGATGTGATCCGGCGAATTTCGGCGAAAAAAGAGGAG
>JAZGGN010000278.1:0-2287 GCA_036480475.1 Gammaproteobacteria bacterium | reverse complement strand
TTATATCGGTGCAGGCGTCGGCGTCGCCGCGCTGGAGAACCACCTTAAATTTTCTGGCGAAGACGTCACAAACATTACCCCATTTGAAGATAACCAAACGCTCCTTGCTGTACAAGGCATTGCTGGGCTTAGTGTGTATTTAGACAGCGTGACTTCCGTGTTCTTTGATTACCGTTATTTTACCACAACGGATGTTCGTGCTTTGGGTGGACGCTTTCAAACCCATACCTTTAATTTCGGCGTGAATTTCTTGTTTGATATCTCATAAGCTATTAACCTAGAAACCATTAAGCTTCTCCAGTACGGCCTTCGCCACAGACTCGGAGGATGCTGGATTTTGGCCGGTGATAAGATTACCGTCAACCACAACATGCGGCTCCCAATCATTGGCTTTTGAATAAATTGCGCCTTTCGCTTTTAAATCATCTTCCACTAAAAAAGGGACAATATCTGAAAGTTGCACCGCACTCTCCTCACTATTACTGAAACCAGTCACAGATCTTCCATTGACTAAATGAGTGCCATCTGATCCTTTCGCATGACGCAATACCGCAGATGCGTGACAAACAGCAGCAACAGGCTTTCCAGAGATATACATGGATCCAATCAAAGCGATAGAATACGGATCTTCCGCCAAGTCCCATAGGGGTCCATGACCACCCGCATAAAACACCGCATCATAATCCTCTGATAAAATATCTGATAATTTTAGTGTCTTGGCTAATAATGCCTGGGCATCCAGATCACCTTTAAAACGTTTTGTTGCTTGGGTTTGAAAATCAGGTTCTTCACTTTTAGGATCGAGCGGCGGTTGTCCACCATGAGGCGAAGCAAGCGTCACCTGAGCATTTGCATCCTTGAATACATAATAAGGACAAGCAAATTCTTCAAGCCAAAATCCAGTTTTATGGCCTGTATTTCCTAGTTGATCATGTGAGGTCAGTACGATAAGAATTTTCATATTAATTTTCCTTTTGGTTTATACCCATTATCCTTCAAAGAGGTCATTTTGGCATCCCATCTTAGGCGCATCTTTGAACAAAAACTAAACTTTAGAACTATTGGGAAATCTTAATTAAGTGCCCCCTTTGAAGGATAACGGGTATATACATATTACCTTTAAAGTGCAGAGTGAAATAGCATTATGATCCTAAAATAGGATAATCCATGCCAACATTTGCAGAATAATCCATGCTGGAACGGCAGCTAGAATGTCATCAACCATAATGCCCAGACCACCCTTCACGTGACGCTCGACCCAACTGATGGGCCACGGTTTTAAAATATCAAATATACGAAATAAAATGAAGCCCAATAAGATCCATCCCCAGCCCTTTGGTGCTAAAATCATCGTACAAAGATAACCAACAATTTCATCCCAAACGATACCAGAATGATCGGGCACGCCTAAATCTTTTTCAGTGACATCACAGATCCATATGCCAAAACCAGTGGCTAATAATAGCAACGTTAAATAAAGGCTTAAACTAAAATCCTGGATAAGAAAATAAATTGGAAGTGCAGCAATGGTACCCCAAGTCCCTGGTGCAAACGGGATTGCCCCTGAACCGAAGCCAAAGGCAATAAAATGGATCGGGTTTTTCCATATAGATCTCATACACTACGCCTTACTAAAATGCTCATAGCCTTTTTTCATCAAATGAAAAGCAGAACCATCTTGACGAATAAAACGCAAACCTGACTCTGACTCAACTTTGCCAATCAAACTAAACCGACAACCAATCTGAGTTAATGCTTCTTCAACAGCTTGTTGCTGCGCTTTTGCTGCCGTGAAGCACAACTCATAATCATCACCGGCTGTCAGTGCTAATTCATAAGCCGGATCCGTTGATAAATGATCTTTGACAATATCGCAAACAGGCAATGCATCAAGCTGTATCGTTGCACCCACTTGGCTGGCCGATAAAATATGATTGAGATCTGCCGCCAAACCATCAGAAATATCAATCGCTGCATGCGCAATGCCACCCAATGCTTGCCCTGCAGCAACTTGTGGCGATGGTCGCAACAAGCGCTGCCGTAAATAAGTGACTTCTTGATCTCCCAACTGCTTTTTCTGTGGCAAATATTGCAAAGCAAACCCCGCCGCGGCTAAATCTCCGGTGACATAAATCAAGTCACCGACTTGCGCTTTATCTCGACGTAAAACTTTTGCAGGAGAAACTAAGCCTAGTATTTGTATGCTGATGGTCAAAGACCCTTGTGTTAAATCGCCACCGATCAATTGAACTTCAGACGCATTTGCCAATTCAAACAGCCCTTGTGC
>JAZGGN010000277.1:0-3739 GCA_036480475.1 Gammaproteobacteria bacterium | reverse complement strand
TTGTTTTTTTTATTTGATTTGGGAACATGGTTTTGATCCTACTTCTGCTCATGGGTTGAGGTGAAGTATATCAAGTTTTTCTATGGGGAGTTATTTAATTTGAGATCCCTTATTAGGTGATCGCGTTAGAGATTATTTGGTGATCTTCATGCATAGAAATACGCAGTTGGTTTTCTTTTCGATTTCCAAGCATGACAGATCCCTATAATCAGAGGATAAAGAAGGAGAAAAGCGCCAAGCTAGAAAAAATAGTTATCAGGAGACTTATCCCGACTAACTTGACCAGGATAAGTCGTGTAAGGATTTGATTCAGAGGATGTTACAAAAAAATGCCTGCCTCCTTAATGGGGATCAACGCTTTTTTGTATAATCAGATAAATCAGAACCTTGAGCAAGTTGTCCTGGTTACAGTCCAGGCCAAGGACAAACTCTCTGTCTACTATTTTCTCTGGTCTCATACACGATACCAAAATATAATTACAAATATGTTACAAATATGTTACAAATATGTTACAAATATGTTACAAATATGTTACAATTTTATGAAATTCTATCAACACGCTAGCCCCTCTTTTACCACAATTACAATATGAATCATAACCTGATGTTTTTAAATACTTAAAAGATATTTAGAGACTAAATGAGGCTAAATTACAGAGTTGGATTATAATTAGCAATATATATCTAATTCTTAATCAATAAGGGTATTCAATGATGGACAAATATTCAAGTTCGTTTAGTAATTACCACAGCCAGTTTAGTAATTCCTACGCGAATAGTAACAGTGCAATTTTTAAGTTCTTTTATAGTCAAACGTATCAGGCTCATCATTTCTTCCATCCTGTTTACGATCCTGATCCTGAGCCAGTAACGCAGGCTTCTACAAATATCACAGACTATAGTAACCTTGCAGATGAGTACCGCACTATCGATGGTAGCGGTAATAATATAGATCAAGAAAATTGGGGCCAGGCAGGTGAATTATTTATTCGTACAACACCATCAGATTATGGGGATGGTTTGAATACACCGGCAGGGGCTGACCGACCCAGTGCTCGCGAAATTAGTAATGAAATTTTTAATCAAGATGTTTCAATTCCTGATCCCTTCCATTCTAGCGCCTACTTTTGGGTCTGGGGGCAATTTGTTGATCACGATATCGATTTAACCGCAGGGGGGATGACTGAGTTATTTAATATTGAAGTTCCTCTAGGCGATCCATATTTTGATCCGTTCAACACGGGAACGGTGGAGATCCCATTGGGACGTTCAGCTGTCGGCGAAGGTACTGGGGAACTAGGCGTACCACGCGAACAAGTGAATGAGGTCACAGCATATCTTGACGCTTCAGCCGTTTATGGTTCGGATGGCGATCGGTCTGCATTCATAAGAGACACTAGCGGTAAATTAACGTTAAGTGAAGATGGCTTTTTACCTTATAATGACGGCACACTGGCTAATGCGGGTTTACCCGGCATGGATGCAGAAGATTTATACCTTGCTGGCGATGTTCGTGCGAATGAAAATGTTGCTTTAACGGCAATGCATACGGTTTTTGCACGCGAGCATAATCGTCTTGTCGATGAGCTTGTGGCTAAACATCCTGAATACTCCGACGAACAGCTTTATCAAGAAGCACGGGTGATTGTCGAAGCTTATATGCAGCATATTACTTATGATGAATTCTTACCCTTGCTGTTAGGGAAAGATGCTTTATCCACTTATCAAGGCTATGATGATAGTATTGATCCACAAATTAACAATAGCTTCGCGACAGCAGCTTACCGTTTCGGTCATAGTATGTTAACGGCAAGTCTTGATCGTGTTAATGAAGATGGATCAGAATCAGCCTTAGGTCATATGCTACTGCGTGATGCTTTCTTCACCCCTGAGAATATAGACAGTGCGGATGAAGTTAATTCTCTGCTACGTGGCTTAGGAACACAAACTTCACAAATGTTGGATACACCGATGATTGATGAAGTGCGTAACTTTTTATTTGGCCCACCGGGATCTGGTGGTTTTGATTTAGCGGCACTGAATATCCAGCGTGGCCGTGATCACGGTTTAAGCGATTACAATGCAGCACGCGTCGCTTTCGGTTTAGCAGCAGTCATTACCTTCAGCGATATTACTTCCAATCTTGAGTTACAAGATCAATTAGAATCACTCTATGGTACTGTTGATAATATCGACTTATTTGTCGGGGGCTTAGCTGAAGATCCAATGGGTGACTCGATGCTTGGAGAACTTTTCACGACGGTCATTGCGGATCAATTTACTCGCATCCGTGATGGTGACCGATTTTGGTATGAAGATCGTTTGACAACAGAGCAAATTGAACTCGTTAAAGATACCAGCCTAGCCGATCTCGTCCTGCGCAATACGGATATCGATTATTTACAAGATCAATTACTTTACGCTTACGATCGTATTGGCGGCACCGATGGCAATGATCATCTTGTCGGTGGTGAGCTTTCTGATCTTATGATTGGCTTTGATGGCAAGGATGTCCTTAAAGGGAACGATGGTGATGACACACTCTTTGGTGGCGCCGGCAAAGATATCTTACAAGGCGGCAATGATAATGACACCTTACATGGCGAAGAAGGTCGCGATCTATTAATCGGTGGTAACGGAAATGACTTATTATTTGGTGATGAAGGCAATGACCAGCTTTTTGGCGGCAAAGGCGATGATGAGCTAAGTGGCGGTCTTGGTAAAGATACATTAAGAGGCGGTAGCGGAGAAAATACTTATGTATTTAATCAAAATGAAGGTAGTCATAGCCTCAGCCTCGCCGATGTGATTAAGGGGTTTAATAGCGATAACGATGCCATTGATTTCTCTGCCCTTGGTCTTGACATTGTCAACGAAGTTTCAATTGGATCTGTCGGCAACAGTACGACGCTTGCAGTTAGCGGTGAGTACTACGCATTCTTACAAAATGTTGCCGCGATAGAATTAACCAGTGACAACTTTGTTATTTAACGGATCTCACAAACTTCCATGTTCAGGCTTTAGGTTTCTCCTAAAGCCTGTACCCGTTATCCGTCAAAGACGGGCACTTTTGTCAGGTTTGCTAATAGCCTGGAAAGATTTGCTTTTCCCCGCTCAAATCAGGCGGGACAGGGCGCTTAGATTAGGGGTAGATTTGGACAAAAACCAGGAAAATCATGACAGATTTTAGTATAACTAAATGACGAGTGGTTTTCCTGGTTTTTGTTCAAAGATGCCCCTAAGATGGGATGCTAAAAGTGCCCTCTTTGAAGGATAACGGGTACAGACATGGGGAGACGCTGTAAAATCACTTACCTCGAATTAAGGTTATATAATAATCCGGCACGGGAAAACCTAAGTAATTAATCGTTGTCATCATCCCTTTGGCTTGATACATGAGTTTATGGCAATGAAACATCCAAAGTCCAGAGCGATCAGCATCGAATTGTATTTCAACAGTGCTGCCTGGTAACACCAACACAGTATCACGCATCGTGCCCTCTATTTCCTGGCCATCGATATTAGTCACTTGAAAGGTGTGACCATGCAAATGCATGGGGGTGAGATTCATCTGTATTATTTGTTAAAACTATTTTGACACGATCACCGGCCTCAATCATTTCCGGATCGATCTGTGGCCACACTTCATTATTCATCGTCCACGTATCTTTAGCTTCATCACGACCTAAGGAACGGACACGAAATAACTTCCGGTTTTTATCTTCACCTTCATATCACC
>JAZGGN010000276.1:0-13647 GCA_036480475.1 Gammaproteobacteria bacterium | reverse complement strand
TGCGAAACGTGGTAAGACTATCCAGGAAATTATGAGTTAGGATCATGGCAGAGAAGCAATTAAAAATAACGATGTATCGTAGTCTGATTGGACGCAAGCCAAAACACCGGGCAACCATGCGTGGCTTGGGCTTAAAAAAGATAGGGCAGACTGTGGTACGTGAAGATACACCTTGGATTAGAGGGATGGTTGCCCAAGTAGCGTATCTATTACATGTTGAGGAAGACTACCATGGATCTTAACACTATTACGCCGGCAGACCAGTCTAAATTTTCCAGAAAACGCGTAGGTCGTGGTATAGGATCTGGTTTTGGTAAAACCTGTGGTAGAGGGCACAAAGGGCAAAAGTCACGTTCGGGTGGTTACCATAAAATTTATTTTGAAGGTGGACAAATGCCGTTGCAGCGGCGTTTACCTAAATATGGATTTACCTCACGCAAGGCATTACATGTGGCTGAAATTCGTTTGCATGAATTAGCTAGAGTGGCAGAGGATAAAATCACTTTAGAAAGTTTACGTGCAGCAGGGATTATCAACACCCAGATCACACGTGCAAAGATCATTTTATCGGGCAAAATTGAAAAGGCCGTGCATGTGCTTGGAATAAAAACGACCCCAGGCGCACAACAAGCTATTGAAGCGGCAGGTGGTAAGGTGGAAGCATAAATGGCTAAGCAGGGCGCGACATCAGCGGGAAAGAAAGGCGGCTTGGCCGAGCTTCGACAACGCATATTGTTTGTTTTGCTTGGTATTATTATATATCGTATTGGTGCTCATATACCGGTACCCGGGTTGGATCCAGAACGTTTAGCCGCCTTATTTGATCAGCAGCAAAATACTATCATTGGCTTGGCGAATTTATTTTCTGGTGGTGCGTTATCGCAATTGACAATTTTTGCGATTGGCATCATGCCTTATATTACCGCTTCGATTATTATTCAATTATTTACGGCCGTTTCACCCGCGCTGTCGCAGCTTAAAAAAGAGGGAGAGAGTGGACGTAAAAAGATTAACCAATATACGCGTTATGCAACGTTAGTCTTAGCGATATTCCAATCGCTGGGGATGTCACTTTATTTAGGCAGTCAAGGCATTGCCCTGCAAGGCGACTTTCTATTCTTTTTAACGGCGACAGTGACTTTAACCACAGGTACGATGTTTTTGATGTGGTTGGGTGAGCAAATGACTGAGCGTGGCATTGGCAATGGCATATCGCTGATTATTTTTGCAGGTATTGTCACCAGCTTCCCGACAGCTGTGGGGCAAGTACTTGAGCAAACCCGCGAAGGGCAAATGCAATTATTTGCTTTGTTAATTTTATCTGCGTTGGTATTATTTGTGACCGCTTTTGTTGTTTTTGTCGAGCGGGCGCAGCGGCGGATCAAAGTAAATTATGCGCAACGCACCCAAGGTAGGAAGGTTTATGCGGCACAAACAAGCCACTTACCGTTAAAAATAAATATGTCTGGGGTGATCCCAGTTATTTTTGCGACGAGCATTATACTAACACCAGCGAGTTTGGCACAGTGGTTTGGTCAAGGTGAGAATATCAGCTGGTTGGGAGATATCGGGTTAGCGTTGTCTCCGGGGCAACCACTGTATTTACTTTTATATGCCTCAGCGATCGGATTTTTTGCTTTTTTCTATACGGCTTTAGTGTTTAACCCCAAGGAAACTGCAGATAATTTAAAAAAATCGGGTGCATTTGTCCCAGGGATCAGACCTGGTGAGCAAACGGCCAATTATGTTGATAACATAATGACCCGGTTGACTTTGGCTGGAGCGCTTTATCTGATATTGGTAAGCTTATTGCCAGAGATCTTGATGTTCAGTTGGCAAGTGCCATTTTATTTTGGTGGTACTTCTTTATTAATTGTTGTCGTTGTAATTATGGACTTTATTGCTCAGGTACAATCACATATAATGTCGCATCAATATGAATCGTTAATGAAAAAAGCAAGCTTAAAAGCACCGAAGTTTCCAGGTTTGTTTTAACCTAGAAAAAGCAGTTAAGCTCACTAAATTTGGTTATTATGTTAGGTTAACCGCCGAATTTAGGTTGAATTGGAAGAAAGTTATGAAAGTTCAAGCATCTGTTAAAAAGATTTGTCGTCACTGTAAGATAGTACGACGCAAAGGAGTTTTGAGAGTCATTTGCCGTGAGCCGCGTCATAAACAACGGCAGGGGTAGGTGGACAACAACATGTCAGTGGTTTGTATTGCTGAGTGTGTCTACTCACGCTCTAGCTTAGCATGCCAAAAGCGTTTCCTGCTTAGTTTGGCCGGGATCTGCCCTGACTAATTTGACCGAGGTAAGTCGTGCAACTACTTGATTTATATAGTGAGATGAATCAGAGTGTTATGCGAATTGCTGGCAGTCAACCGCGTTTCCTAGGGTTGTAAGTTATTTGCAATAATGGCTTGATTTTTAAAGCACATAACGTTATCATTCTCCCCCTTGCGTTCAACCTAGAAAAGGCAGTTGCAGACAGATAAATCGTGCAACTAATTGATTTAGGTAATGTAATAAAAAAAATATGCTGTCACCTTAATGGTGGTGAATATTTTTTTATAGTGTTAGATGAATCAAAGAGTTGTGCGAGTTGCTGACGGTCAACTGCTTTTTCTAGGTTCAAGGGCTGGCGCTGCTGTTTTAAAATCAGTATGGTCAAATTTAGAAAAACTTAATAATTATCCTAAATATGGCAGTGGATCTTCGCGCTTGTGTTTAGTATAGTTTTCTGCCGATCCTGGAGTTGAATTATGGCACGTATTGCAGGTATTAATATACCGCAACATCAACATGTCGTTATTGGATTAACATCCATCTACGGCATTGGTCTTTCACTGGCTAAAAAAATATGTCAAAATGTTGAAATTTTGCCATCCAGAAAGATAAAAGAGCTTAGTGAAGAAGAAATAGACGGTATCAGAAAAGAGATCGCTCAACTCACTGTAGAGGGTGATTTGCGCAGGGAATTGTCTATAAATATTAAGAGATTAATGGACTTGGGTTGTTACCGGGGATTACGACATCGTCGTGGTTTACCATCGCGGGGGCAAAGGACAAAAACCAATGCCAAAACTCGCAAAAAAAGACGAAGAGCATAATAAGGCATTAGGGCGTGTCGTCAATTCTCTAGATTGAGATGGTGGGCGTTGATTTTTGAGTACCGCTGTACAGCATACTTGAGGTGTGTGAGTAACGGAACACAAGCAATCAATAGGATACGGCCAAGCGTGTAGAATTGGCGACATGCCCTAGAAGGTAGGCCCGTTTGGGTTGATGTGCGGTGGTTTTTCCAGGTCAAATTAACTGGGATTCTCGCCCAACTTGATCTGGGTTAAAGTCCAACGGTGATGAGACTATTTTAAGAGATTGAATATGGCAGTTACGAAAGCGCAAAAAAAGAAAAAACGTTCCAAAAGAGTAGTTACTGATGGCGTTGTTCATATTCATGCTTCTTTTAATAATACAATTATTACATTTACTGATCGCCAGGGAAATGCGTTATGCTGGGCTGCTTCGGGTCAGGACTTTCGTGGATCACGTAAAAGCACACCTTTTGCGGCACAGGTTGCTGCGGGTCGTTGTGGCGAAGTTGCCAAAAATGAATTTGGTATGAAAGCGGTAATTGTTTATGTTAAAGGGCCAGGACCAGGGCGAGAATCGGCAGTACGTGCTTTGATTGGGCTTGGTTTTAAAATTATTGAAATTACGGATGCGACCGGCATACCACACAATGGTTGTCGGCCACCAAAAAGGCGTAGGGTGTAGGATTAATGGGAAGATATATTGGACCAACTTGTAAATTATCTCGTCGAGAAGGGACCGATCTTTTCCTGAAAAGTGGTGTAAGATCACTCGAATCTAAATGTAAAGTGGAATTACCGCCAGGGATGCACGGTAGTAAGCGTGTGCGGATGAGCGATTATGCACGGCAGTTACGGGCAAAACAAAAATTGCGTCGGATCTACGGTGTATTGGAAAAACAATTTCGCAATTATTATAAAAAGGCTGCGCAAATAAAAGGCTCTACTGGAGAGAACTTGTTGCAGTTACTGGAGTGCCGTTTAGACAATGCGGTATATCGTATGGGTTTTGCTGCGACTCGGCCTGAGGCGAGGCAGCTGGTTGCGCACAAAGCAATTTTAGTCAATGGGATTGTGGTGAATATCCCCTCCTATCTTGTTAATCCGGGTGACAAAGTAGAAATGCGTGAACGTGCTAAATCGCAAATACGTGTCCAGGCAGCACTCGCGTTAGCACAGCAGAGAACCGTGTGCGAATGGATAAATATTAATGAAAAAGAGATGTCGGGCACACTGAATTATTTACCGCAATTAAGCGAATTGCCGTCGGAATACAATGTGAATTTAGTCATTGAACTCTATTCTAAGTAGACTGCTTTCAGGCAAAAGATGATGGTTAGGAAAAAAGTTTAGAGCGTTTTGGAGATATTAACTTATGCAGACCGAAAATTTATTGATCCCCCGCGTCGTTAAAGTTGAAGAAATTAGCAAATACCACTCAAAAATTGTGTTGGAGCCGCTTGAGCGTGGTTTTGGATACACTTTGGGTAATGCGCTTAGGCGTGTTTTACTGTCTTCCATGCCAGGAAGTGCAATTATCGAAGTAGAAATCGAAGGCGTACTGCATGAGTACAGTGAAATCGAAAGTGTACGTGAAGACGTGATTGATATTTTGCTCAACCTTAAAGGGGTTGCTATTAATTTATATGAGAGAGATGAAGCAATTCTAGAGATAAGCGCAAAAGGACCAGGGGTGGTCACTGCTGGTGCCATTAAGCAAGAACATGATGTCGAAATAATTAATCCAGAGCATATCATCGCACACTTATCTGAGCGTGGTGAGCTTAATATGAAACTCAAGGTAGCGTGTGGTAGAGGCTACCGCACGACGGAAATGCGTGCTCGTCAAGCAACAGAAGAAGAAGAAGGACAAAGAATCGGTGTTTTACAGTTAGATGCTTCATTCAGTCCAGTGCATCAAGTTAGCTATGTGGTTGATCGGGCACGGGTAGAGCAACGCACGGATTTAGATAAATTAACCATAGATTTGCAAACCGATGGCACTTTAGGACCCGAAGAAGCCATTCGTGCTTCTGCAACGATTTTACAAAAACAATTATCCTCTTTTGTCCATTTGGAGCATGAAGAAGAACTCGGGCAAGATAGAGCTGAGCCAGAGGTTGATCCGATACTATTAGCGCCTGTTGATGAGCTAGAATTGACGGTTCGTTCTGCGAATTGTTTAAAGTCGGAAAATATTTATTATATTGGTGATTTAGTTCAGCGTACTGAAAGTGAACTATTGAAAACACCAAACTTGGGTAAAAAATCATTAACTGAGATTAAACAAGTATTACACTCGCGCTCGCTGTCGCTTGGCATGAAATTAGAGAATTGGCCGCCAGCAGGCATAGATGATAAGAAAAAAGAAGGTTAATTATTATGCGTCATCGTAAAGCCGGACGGCAACTAGGGCGTAACAGCAGTCATCGCCAAGCTATGTTTCGTAATATGACAGTTTCTCTGCTCAAGCATGAGTTGATTAAAACAACTCTGGCAAAAGCAAAAGAATTACGACGTATTGCCGAGCCCATCATTACAGTCGGGAAAGTTGACAGTGTTGCCCATCGGCGGTTGGTGTTTAATCGTTTGCGTGATCGTGCAACCGTTGGCAAATTGTTTACTCAAATTGGTCCTCACTTCAAGCAGCGTCCAGGTGGCTATTTACGCATTTTAAAAGCTGGATTTCGCAAAGGCGACAGCGCACCGATGGCCTTGGTCGAATTGGTAGGTAGGCCAATGGCTGATGTTGTATCACGAGACAATGCGCAAGCTCAATTACCGCCACCATCCTCTGAGTCCAGCGAGTAGCGCGCGACGGTCTGCCAAGTACGATTATCTTTAAAATCAATTTACTCTGACCCTTTGATCCACATTTTACGGTATAACAGGTATAGTTGCAGATATAGGCAAGAAAAGTATTATTAAGTGGTCTATAATGAGTGTTAATATATGGTCTATTTAAAGGTATTCAAATGCAACAAATACACGCTCAGTATTCAGCTAGTGTGACTGAGTTGAAAAAAAATCCAACAGCATTAGTACAAGATGCGCAAGGTTCACCAGTCGCGATTATGAATCATAACAAACCTATGGCTTATCTAATTCCTGCACAAACTTATGAAGCAATCTTGGATATCCTCGAAGATAATGAGTTGGTTGCCATTATTGAATCACGCAAAGCAGAGAAGCCTGTTAGGGTAGATATAGATGCTTTATGAATTACAGTTTTTACCCAGTGCATTAAAAGAATGGAAAAAACTTGATGGAGCAATTAGGGAACAACTCAAGAACAAACTTAAAGAAAGACTCAAGCATCCTAAAGTTCCATCAGCTAAGTTACGCAACCTAAAAGATCACTACAAAATTAAGTTAAGAACAGTCGGTTATCGATTGGTTTATAGAGTGGATGATAAAAAAATCATAGTAACAGTTGTTGTTATCAATAAGAGAGATAAGAATATAGCCTACAAGATTGCCGCGCAGCGTAGTCAAGTGTGATCAAAGGAGTCAGACTCGGACCACTTTGATTAAGTAGCGCGACGGCCTGCCAAGTACAATTATTTTTTAGCTTTTGTTATTGTTACTAAGAATGACTTTAGCACTTTCCTTAGGTGGTTTGTCTTTCACTCTAAGACTGGCTGTTTTCCATATCTCATCAAACTCATCCAATGAAAAACCTTTATTTTTATATATTTTCCATTCACTTATTAAAACGGCTTTACCCTTTTTAGACCAGTTCTCAGTAATTCGGTGAATTATTTCAGATTTAGTTTTTTCTTTGTTTCGTACTTTATCTTCACTTATAGCTTCTATCGCTATCCTGTTGGCTTCTTCAGCTATGCTATTAGCATTATTGGCTATTTTACGAGCTTTGCAACTGTTCCAAAACGCAAATCCTGAAAAAAATCCTGAAATTAACAAAGCTAATCCACTAATTATTAACGCAACACATTCGTATGTAGTCATTCATTATTCCTTTTTAGATCAATAGAATCATCCTCATACTAAACCATTACATTTGTGCGATTGTATGTAAAAATAACTCTTCATAAAGTTGACCTAATCTTGCATATTGGATGTGAATGTTCTCGGTTAATTTGTTGTCCCCGTGGAAAATCTTGTTTCTAAGGTCAATCGTATCTTTGATCATTTTTTCTTTATCTTTAAGTTTATCTATATTTTGGGCTAATAATGCAGAAATTACATATTTAAGCTTATTTTGATTAGACTTATCCTGTGGTTCTAGCCTTCTTGTCCATATCCCTGACAATGACTCAAAGCCTATATATCGACAAATAAATTTAGTCTTTACATCTCCATCGCCTAAAGATTTACAATACCAACTAATTGAATGCTCTATATCGCTGGCATATTTTTCATTTTGAAACAGTTTAATTAAAACATCCAAAAAATTCTTTGCATTTTCCTCTTCTGCTGCGCCGTTGCTTCCTATGTGATCTGATATATTTTTAGTCGCCGAATCAAATAAATCTGTAATATCACAAAATTTTTCCTCATGTTCAAAGTTAGCCTTATCTAAATCCAGTGCTTTTTGCTCAAAGTCAAAAATACCATGATTAAAGAAACCTGTTAAAACTCCAACACCCATTATTGTGTGGATTAAACCATTTATTCTGACTACCTCACCATCCTCACTAGCCGCGATAAGATGACCACTTATATCTATGGTGACTTTAAAAATCTGAGTTGACTCACCATTCTTAAAATCCTCAAATTTTAGACCCGATACTTCTTTTTCATGAAGGTACTTTCTAGCAACTGATGGTATTCCCTGAATAGGTATGGATACTTTGTTGGTGTGTTGAGTCAATAAGTACTTCACCACACTGCCAGCAACTTCTTCTGCGAAATTGTCAATTTGTCCTCTTGTTGGATTTCTGAGTGGGAATCTATTTTCATCATCGCTTCGGATTTTGTAGCATGTCGAGTGAATAACCTGTGTTAGATCATGTTCGGTGAAATCTTGAACCATGCTAAGAATATTCTGAGCGCTTTCTTCATTAAGCAGGCGTAGCGACATGCAAGACCCGCACCGCTCACAGCTTGATTGTATCGCTTTTCTTATAATTTTCTTAAGTTTTGACTCACGACTTTTATTGTTCATAGTATCAATCCATTTAATAAAAATTCTTATACTTTCCCAGAAAAAGCACAAAAACCCCCTAATCTTCAACGCCTTAAGTACCCTTGCGATGCCCTTAACTACTTTTTTTAGGATTAAAAAGCACGTTGGCATCAATAAATTATAACATTTTAATTAACATTTTTTGATTTTTTATTTTTTTCTATATAAATCATATCATTATAACTGATTTTATGGGTATTTTTGTTTGTATTTTGTCACGATTTTTGTTATAATATGTGATATAAAGAGGTGAAATGATGACCGCTGTAAAACAATTACGTAAGTATATACAACGCATTCCATATGGAAAGCCATTTTCCAATGTCGCATTACGCCAGTATGTGTCTACTGATAATGCTCGGCAGATTTTAAGTCGTATGGTTAAAAGTGGCGAAATCGTGCGGGTTGCTCGCGGTATTTTTGTGCGTCCCAAGAAAGTAGCTTATTTGGGGAAGACGCTTCCTAGCGCAGAGAAAATTACAAAGATGATTGCTCGTTCTTCAAATGAAACAATCGCTATACATGGCGCTGAAGCCGCACGTAGACTTCGTTTAACAACTCAAACTCCAATGCAGCCGACTTTTTATACCACAGGTAACACAAGACATATTAAGTTGAGCAATTTAACCATTACCCTAAAACACATTAGCCCAAAAAAATTGGTGGCGCCTGGCACAATAGCTGGCACTGTCATTTCAGCATTATGGTATTTAGGAAAAGATAATGTAACCCCAGCAACCATTAATACCATAAGAAAGCAATTAACAATAGAGCAATTTAATACTGTGCTCGATACTATTGATCATATGCCAGCTTGGATGGCAAACGTTATTTACCACTATCAACGAGAAAAAAACCATGAGTGACGAATTCTTTCAGCTACCACTAGACACACAACGAGTATTGTTAGAAGGTGCTGAAAATCACCTCAATGTTCGTGCTAGTGTGATTGAAAAAGACATTTGGATATGCTGGTTATTAAAACATCTCTTCGCCTTACCTATCCAAATGGCGTTTAAAGGGGGAACTTCATTATCTAAGGTATTTAATTTGATTGAAAGATTTTCAGAGGATATAGACGTTACCATCGATTATCGATATTTTAGCGATCCTATCGATTTTAATAAGATCAGCAAATCTCAACTCAAAAAACTCAGTAAGCAGTTAAAAGCAAAGTTGCAGGACTGCACTAAAAACACCATACTACCCTTTTTGCAACGGCACTTAAATACAACCTTCCCCAAAAATGACTTTGAGCATTACATTAAGCGAGAATGGCGAGCAATTAAGTTTTTACTATCCTACTTTGCTAGCAGCACATTCTGATTATTTAAGGGATCATGTATTAATTGAATTTGGCGCAAGAAATAGTACAGAGCCTAGTAAAAAACACAACATTACTACGCTTCTCGCACAAGCAGTTGAAGACTCGCTCAAACTTCCTACCGCACTGATTACTATACTTTCGCCCATACGTACTTTTTGGGAAAAAGCCACTTTGATCCATGTTGAATGTAATCGTGGACGTTTGTTAGAGAATCCTGATAGGCTGTCACGTCATTGGTATGATCTTGCTATGCTTGCAAATTCATGGGTATGTGAAGAATCCTTGAATCAAACAGATGTTTTGACTAATGTTGTCCAACATAAAACTGCGTTTTTCAATGCTAGTTATGCTTATTATGAGGAATGTTTGTCTAAAAAATTTCGATTAATACCAAGTGAGAAAGAACAAATAAATTTAGCTATTGATTTTAAGAAGATGCAGGAAGCGGGGATGTTTCAAGTATCTCCGCCGCAATTCAAGGAAATTATAAATACCTTGAGTTCATTAGAACGACAAATAAACCGTCATTAAAGATAAGGGCCTGTCGTCAATTCTACACTTTTGGCCTCACATCCCTGAAGTATGCTGCGCTACAGTGCTTTAAAATCAACGGACTACATCTTAATCTAGGAGATCAAAGGGGGCAGAGTCTGACGAATCCCCACAAATATAGGAAGCAACTTGATAAGAATCAATAAGTTATTAGAAATAGGGGTTGCTGCGCAGAGGTATCGACGCATAATTTGATCATAGCAATCATACGAGTCCACCTCCTGCAGATTAACTTTACTTAAATCGAGTGTTTTCTACGGCCTAACCTTGTCCCTGCTAAGATGCGGATCTCAACATTTTTAACTGCCCAATAGCTCACTTCTGCCTCGTCAATAATTTATTGATTTTGTTCGGATTGCCTTTCATATTTGTGGGGATCCGTCAGACTCTAACCTCTTTGCCTGCTGTGACAATACTAAGGAAGGTAGAGCATGTATTAAAATGTGTATATTTTATGCAGAGATAAAATATGATATGCTCTCCATTTGGTTGAGATAAAGACCAGTGGGAGATCGGTGTGAATTTTCAAGGGTTACAAGCGAAATACCGGCGGCTTTTCCAGGAAAGTAGCGCTTGGAAGCTGCTTAGAGCTGATAATGCGCCGATGATTTTGGCCTTTCTCGCTGATTTGTTCTCAGAAGAAAGCGAGATCCCTTTCAGTCGGGCACGGATCAGCCTAAATGCGGAGCTCGTGCGCTGTCGTGAGCTTGGTATTTGGGAGACCGAAACCAGTGCGGGCGCCTACTTGAACCAATGGATCCGTGCGGGTTGGTTGCGTGAGATGGATGATACGCTGACCAAAACGGATGCCAGTGAAGTAGCCTTTCGCTTTTGTCAGGCATTAGATCAGCGCGGCGTAAGCACAACCGCCTCCCATCTCAGAATTGTGCAAGAAGCAGTCAGAGACTTAGCGGTGGCGATCAGCCCCAATGCTGATGAGCGGATGGTCTTACTGGAAAACAGAAAAGCGGAAATTCAAGCAGAGATCGATGCGCTGAATGCAGGGATTGTTGTTGAACTGACGGAAGCTGAACAACGTGAACGGATCAGGGAGATCTACCAGTTAGCCTCAGTGTTGACTGGCGATTTTCGTCGTGTGGAAGATGAGATCCGACAGCTTGATCAAGACATTCGCATTCAGATTATTGAAGGCAGATCCCGACGTGGTGAAGTCTTACTCTCTGTTATGAAGAAAGAAGCACTACTCGAAAACACCGACGCTGGTCGCGCCTTTGAAGGATTTTTCCAGTTACTGTGTGACCAAAACCGCTCAACGGAATTTAGAGATCAGCTACGTAGTATTCTAAGTCGACCCATTGCAGAGCAATTATCACCGCAACAGCAGCGATTTTTAGAGCGACTCATGCGAGCGCTCTCTCAGGAGAGTGATCGAGTCTTCCAGATCAGACGCCGGACAGAAGAAGGTCTTAGAATTTATATTGAAAGCGGTGCGGCACAAGAGGATCGTGCTGTAGATAAGTTATTAAGTCAGCTAAAGCGTATTGCGACACAGCTCAAGGCGGCGGACTTAGATCCAAATACAAGTACAGATCTATCGCTTTCTGTCGGACCCATTAAGATTAGTTCTATCGATAGTATGCGTCTGAGAGCGCCGGATGAAAAGCTGGATACCTCAGGGATTGAGGCGCATGTGAACACTAAAAAGCTCAGCGTTGAAATGTTGGATTGTTTGGATACAGTGCAAACTCGCAAAATTGCCGAGCGCACCAGGGAGATCTTGCGCGAGCACGGTCCGATGACGATTGCTTCCATTGTTACTAAGCACCCGGTAGGATCAGGTTTGGAAGAATTGGTGGCCTATTTGCGAGTTGCCAAATCAGTTGGTGCCGCAACTTTGGCCGATAAAGAATCTGTTGAAATCAATGATAAACGGGGGATCCGCCTTAAGGTATCACTACCGACATACTTGCTGAGTGCGGATCTATTTCCAGATAGTTTAGATGAATTAGTAATTTAGGTTGTAGGAATATGAAGCAAACATATGGCGATAATCCTGATCTCAGTAGTCGTCCTGAGACTCAAAACAGCCCTGAAAATGATGCTGAGCATGGTGCGGCAAGTGGGTTATTCGATCAGCTGAGAAAACAGCAGTCATCTGCAAGAGATGCGCCGACAATTTCTGCCGAAAACGCCGCTGATCTAGTAACCTCGGAAACACAGCAAGCGGATCCCGACACAAACGCACTAGAAAATGAGGGCATGGTGCCACAAGCTCGACGAGCATTGATCAGTCTACTGAGGCAAGGGGTAATTCTGGCCAATCAAAAATTAAAGCTGTTTGAATTAATCTGTCGTTATCAATCTGATATTCGTCAGCATTTGGCCAATGTTTATTTAAATCTTGTCTTAGATGAAAAAGCGGGGGTTGCTTTTGTGGCGACCAGAGATGAGCCGGAAGATCTTGAGACCAAAGCCTTAGAGGAGGATGAACCGGTTTCGTTAATCATTCGTAGGACACTTTCGCTTTATGACACCCTGTTGCTTTTAGTACTCCGAGCACACTACCAAGCGCGCGAAACCTCAGGTGAACAGCGAATTGTGATTGATGTGGAACGAATAGATTCACACTTGACACCTTTTTTGCCGTTAACAAATAGCACCAAGACCGACCGTAAAAAACTTAATGCGGCATTGCAGAAAATGGTTTCCAAGCGAATATTGCATTCGGTGCGTGGCAGTGATGACCGTTTTGAAATTACGCCCATCATTCGCTATGTGGTCAGCGCGGACTTTCTTGACAATATGTTGAATGAATATCTGCAACTTGCGAAGGAAAATGGTATCCACTTAGCAGTTGACGACGAGGTCTCTGATCCAGTAAGCGATGAAGCTTCGCCGTTATTGAGGGAATCGAATCAGCAAGAGGGGTCGCGTGATAATCCAGGAGTGCGCAATGAATAATTCAGGGCCTTGCCCCTTCACTGAGCCTTTATTCCGCGTTGGTCAAATTCGATTGGCAGCGCTCTCTGTATTCAATTGGGGATCATTTAACGGCTTACACACCGCCGCAATAGATCCGCATGGCACATTAATTACAGGAGACAATGGTGCTGGCAAATCTACTTTTATTGACGGTCTTATGGCGCTATTATTACCTGCTGGACGGGCAACTTTTAACGTTGCTGCCGCACAAGGTGATCGTTCCGACAGAACTTTACTTTCGTACATGCGCGGTAGTTTTGGATCGGCGCATGATGGTGCTGGAACGCGGGTAAAGAGCAAGCGTGAAGGTGCCACAGTGACGGGTCTGCGTGCGCTATACCGTGGTGACGATGGATCTGTGATTACTCTGGCCGCGTTGTTCTGGACAACGCAGTCAACAAACGTATTGACGGATGTTAAACGCGTCTATGTGGTGGCTAAAAGAGATCTGGCACTCAAAGAAATACTAGATGCTTTTGGTGAAGGCAATGCAAGATCGCTCAAACAATGGTTGAGAGAAGATCCAAAAATAAGCTGTTGTGATGAGCATTTTGCTGACTATCAGGAATTGTACCGCAAATTA
>JAZGGN010000275.1:0-2289 GCA_036480475.1 Gammaproteobacteria bacterium | reverse complement strand
GTAAGGGTTCAAGGGGTAGCAAATAACGTGCATCAACAATAATCAGTGGTTGATAAGAAAAAGCCGTCATCAAGCCATCGCTAAACCAGTGAAACAACTCAAAATCTTTAGTTAGGCGTGCATCTTTTTGTATGGCCAAAGGTAAATCATGATACTGATAAAGTGACATTGCGCTTGAAAAAGACGGTGATTTTAATTTTCCCATCGGTAAAACAGACAGCATATCAAAATGGATTTGATCATCGACTACGTATAAAGAACGCCAAAAAAATAAATTCCCCAGTGTCGGCATGACTCGGGATTGGTAACTTGTTTGGGAATTTTCTTGCAGAAGGTATTGCTGTGTTAATATCGCTCGATGATGTTGCCAAGCACCAAACGCTAAATAAAGTGCAGAGAGGAGTAAAGCAACCCGTACTGGCTTTGGATTTAAAGTACGTGCAGACCATATCACACCAATCAGTAAAACCAGCATAAAAACAGGATCAATAATCGAGATAGTATCCCAAACATAGCGCTGATTGCTAAACGGCCATAATAAGACAGTGCCGTAACTCGTCAATGCATCCAGCATACCATGCGTTGCATACGCACAAACAGCCGCGAGTATAGCCCATCGCCATTGCGGACGATGTATCTTAGTTAATGCCAGCCACAATAAACCAACGATCAAGCCACCAAGTGGCGCAAAAATAAGCGCATGTGTAAATTGGCGATGATAATTAATATAAAGTAATGGGTCGCTGCCAGAACGGATTAAAACATCAAGATCAGGCACCATCGCGGCCAAACAACCCAGTAACCAAGCTTTTTTTCCTAGCTTTTTACCGAATAATGCCTGGCTAACTGCAGCACCAAGAATACCATGTGTCACCGGATCCATGTTACACGCTCACCTGCTCGGCTTGTGGCTCAGCTTGCAGCTCGGTTGTTACTAATTGCTGCTCTAAATTTTTGAAATCATGTAGATTATGATCCATCAATTGACTGGCTTTAATGCTGCTTAAAGCGTGCAAAATATTGCTGGGGACTTTTGGGTTTGCCGCTGCTAATTGATCAATCAACGTTGTAACGCGCTGACGCATTAAATTTTCCTGATTGCCACAAAGATTACATGGGATAATTGGAAAGTCCTGCTGCTTTGCATAATTGCGGATATCATTTTCCTGACAATAAGCCAGTGGGCGGATCACAATATGTTGTTTATCATCGGTTAGCAATTTAGGCGGCATGGAACAGATCTGCCCGCCATAAAGAATAGACATCAGTAAAGTACGAATCAAATCATCACGGTGATGACCCAATGCAATCTTAGTAAAACCATATTCTTTGGCGTAGCGATAAATAATGCCACGACGCAAACGCGAACACAGTGAACAATAGGTTTTACCTTCTGGGATCTTATCTATGACAATAGAGTAGGTATCACGCTTGATGATCGCATGGGGAATTTCACTCGCTTGTAGCCAATCACACAAGCCTTGATCATCCCAGCCCGGTTGCGCTTGATCTAAAGTAAAAACAAATAAATCGAATTTATCATGGCTGCGCTGGCGCAATTTTCTTAGCAAGGATACTAAAGTATAAGAATCTTTACCACCGGACAGACAAATCATCACCCGATCGCCTTTTTGAATCATATTATAATCAGCAATCGCTTTGCCCGTGTAATGCAATAATTTTTTTTCTACCGCTGTTTGCTTCACTTATTCTTCATTCAACCATTCATTAATTGCTTCTAAATCAGTAATGCTTAAAATACCCGCGGCAAACTTCAATTGTAAGGTCGACAAAACATAGGTATATTGGTCCGTAGAATGGATACGCTCACTATCGTATAAATCACTTTGGGTTCTTAAAACATCAAGCATCGTCCGTGTACCCACCCTGAACTGTGCCTGTATACTCTCCAACGCATTTTTAGAGGATGAAATGGCTTGTCGATCAGCGCGCACTTTACTGATACCAGAAATAACATCATTAAAACTTTGTCGCGAATCCACAATCGCCGTACGGTAATCTTCTTCTAATTTAGCGAAAGCAACTTCATAGAAGTAGCGTGCCTCACGGGTATTCGCCAAGGTTAGTCCCCCTTGAAATATTGGAAACCTGGCCTCAAGTCTCGCTTGTGCTAAACGTGCGTCAATCCCTTGCAAAGTGCTACCAAGAAAATTTGGGTTAGCCCCCTCAGTCACCGCATAAGCACCGACCAAATCAAAAGTGGGATAATTACCGGCTTTCTGCGCCGCAATATTTTGCTGTGCCGACTCAAGTGCAAAACGGCTGGCC
>JAZGGN010000274.1:0-5783 GCA_036480475.1 Gammaproteobacteria bacterium | reverse complement strand
GTCGATTTAGCCCAGGGACGGGCTAAATCTTTCACGAGGTAGCGCCACCCTTATAGGTTTTAGGTCCTAAAATAAAAGTAAAATTTGGGTGGTGTGTTTGGCTTGCGCGCTCAGCTTGCTGCCAGATTGCGACGTTTTGGAGGGAAAATACCGCAAGGTATAGCTAGCTATATCGAGGATATTTTCCCTCCAAAACGTCGGAAGATGGTAGTAAGATGAGATGCGCCTGTCCCGCCTAATTTGAGCGGGGAAAGGGCTAGAACCTAACTGTGATGAGTATATTTGTAGATGGTAATTTAATTATGTCAAAGCAAGCTAAAATCGAAGCGAGTACACAGAAGCAATATACGGTGACGAAAGCTGACTTGCCATTATCTTGTCCAACACGAGCCATGACCTTGTGGAATGCGCATCCTTGCGTTTATTTGCCCATTGAAGAAACAGGACAAGCCGTTTGTCCCTATTGTGGCTCACATTTTATTTTACAGGATTAATTTTTATGTCAGAATCTTCACTACTATCAATATTGGTCATTGGTGATTTGATGCTTGATCGCTATTGGCATGGTGCAACCTCACGTATTTCACCGGAAGCGCCGGTACCGATTGTGCATGTCAGAGGTGATCATACCAGTCCGGGGGGAGTGGGTAATGTTGCTTTAAATATCCATGCTCTAGGGGGTCAAGTTATTTTACTCGGCGTTAGTGGTGATGATGCGGCGGGCGATGATCTCATTCGGCAATTAGATCGATCTGGCATTGAACTTTTTATCCAGCGTGACCCCAATATAGAAACGATTGTTAAGTTGCGAGTGATGAGCAAGCACCAGCAATTGATTCGTTTAGATTTTGAGAAAAAATATTGTGTTAGTCACCGAACTGCTTTGCATGCTGATTTTCAAGCGAATGTTGCGAAGGCAAAATTAGTAGTGTTATCGGATTATGGTAAGGGGACGTTGATTGATCCGCAAGCTTTCATCCAATCGGCGACCAAAGCAGGTGTGCCGGTCTTAGTGGATCCCAAAGGACGGAATTTTTCGCGCTATCGCGGTGCGACGATATTGACACCCAATTATCAAGAGTTTTGCGCCGTCGTGGGTGAGTGCGAAAGTGATGAGGAGATGGTGGCAAAAGCGAAAGCATTTTTACAAGATTACGATATCGAGGCGTTATTAATTACCCGTGGTGCTCAAGGGATGAGTTTGTTTCGTCAAGATGACGAATATCATTTGGCAGCGTTAGCGCATGAAGTTTATGATGTCACCGGCGCGGGTGACACTGTGATTGCAGCACTGGCAGCTGCCTTAGTTGCAGGAAAAGAAATGCGTGAAGCGATGCACTTGGCTAATACCGCAGCCAGTATTGCGGTGACTCACCTTGGCGCGGTTAGTGTGACGCAAAAAGAGCTACAAACCACTTTGGCACATCATCAATATCGTGCCAAGGGGATTTTAAGTGCAGAGCAATTGTCTCTGGCAATTACCAGAACCCGCCAACGAGGTGAACGTATTATCTTGGTGCATGGTTGTTTTGATGTTATTCATAGTGAGTTGATTGATCTATTTCAACGCGCCAAAGGCTCAGGCGGGCGTTTGCTTGCGCTTGTTGATGAAGCGGCTGACTTGCACACGCAGGCTCAACGCATGCGGGTTTTAGCTGGGTTAGCACCGATAGATTGGGTGGTCTCTTCCTCGGGTACGTCCTTTGACCAATGGATCACACAGATTGCCCCGGATGAAATTATTGCCGCGAAAGAATATGAGATAACGGGTATATACCTGGAAAAGGCAGATGCAGGGAAAAAAATTGCACAAATCTTAGAAACGGTCACTTGAGCCTAGGGCGTGTCGTCAATTCGCTAGGTTGAGACGTACCCCATTGATTTTTGAGCACCGTAGCGCAGCATACTCGAGGTATGTGAGCTTTGGGCACAGAAAATCAATGAGGTACGGCCAAGATAGTAGAATTGACGACACGCCCTAGAAAAAGCAGTTGATCGCCAGCACTTGCACAACGCTTTGATTCAGATAATGGGCATAATGAAATTGTAATATTCATCCCTTGCCCCGTCATCCCTGGGCTGTGATCCAGGGATGACGGGGCTGTGTTTCATCTCATACAGGGGGAGTGAGCAGTTACGATAT
The DNA here is from genome assembly GCA_036480475.1 of Gammaproteobacteria bacterium. GTDB lineage: Bacteria > Pseudomonadota > Gammaproteobacteria > JAZGGN01 > JAZGGN01 > JAZGGN01. The sequence goes on along the minus strand of JAZGGN010000274.1, from coordinate 3,640 downwards.
AGTTTAAAATAACAGAAATTATGGGGGCAGAATAATTTCCTGTGTTGTATCAATATCCATAGTATCGTAAATCATTTGTGGTTTTAATTCTTGTAACTTCAGTAAGACAGAAGCAGATAAGGCGGCTAAAGTGCGATCATTTTCTTGCCCTCTGAGATAACTTTGTTTTTGTTGCTCAACCAATAAAATGGCGATTTGCTCCAAGACTTGCTTTTGTGGCATCCCAGCCAAACTTGCTCGCCATTGATCGTCATATTGCATGATTGAGTCATGTTCTGCTTCGACGATGCTTTTATCATCTGTCTCCTTGTTGGGTGTTCGTTTTTCAGCAAGATAATAAAAATTATCGATGGCAACAGAGGCCAAGGCCGCATAACTATAGCGTTCGGCCATGTACTTTGCCGCGGCTGTTTTTGCATCACCACTTAGACCGCCTCGGTTGACCGCATTAACAAAATCTATATCTTGAGGAAATGTGGTCACGCCGCTGGTCACGTAGCGGATGAAATCATAGGCCGCCTCTGATGTGCCTGGTTCTGCGGGTAGAGATACAGACCACATTCTTGCTTGTGGTTGTTGCTGATAGGCTTGTGGCTCTAACAAAGTGCGCACACTGAGTGAAAAGGGGATATCAATCCCCTCTAGCCATGCTTTCAGATCAGCATCAGCGTTGCCAATTATTTTTTTCACAATTTTTTCTTCGGATGAGCAAGCTCTACCGCCACATTTTTCTTCACTTTTGAGTGTCTTTTGGATGGCTTGTAATGTTGGGTCGCTCGTTTGCGGAAGCATCTCAAAGTCAGCATCATACCAATTGTCATTGAGGCTGGGTGGGTCAATTTGGATATGATTTTCTGGTTCAGGTTTTCGTGTGGGTACCGTTTTTACCTCAGGTTCAAAGCCAAAAGTGTAGTTAAAGATCTGCTGTAACCACTGTGTAGTCTGTGCGGTAAATATATTAGGATCCGTACTGCCTTCTTCTACCGCTTCCGCCGCATATGTGCTTATAATGAAACTTGAGCTAAGTATGCAAGCAACCGTCATTGATTTTAAAATATGGTAAATAGTCACTCGTTTGCTTCCTCACCTTCTAGTGCACGTAACACTAATTTAAATCGCTCTGCTGAAAATACCCTGGCCAACAACCGTAAGCGCTCAAAAACGATGTTACGTCTGAGAAAGATACCCGAAGTATCTTCATTGCTGGTGCTGGTTTCTTCGGCATTCATCAATAAGCGTGAAGCCGATCCTGGATGAATGGCATCAATTGCTTGTAGTAAACGTAGCGCTCGTCCTGACTTAATATTGCAGGCAAGACTTATAAAATAAGACTCATGGCCTAGTTTGCTCAAGTCAAGCTTGCCGATGTCGTCTAATTCCTCGCCTAACTTTTCGATGGCTTGTTCGAGTTCGGGGTTGCCATCCAATGTCCAGTTTTCAATGCTTTCCATAAAGGTGATCACCCGATAAATCATCGGATCGTCATAGTCACTCCAATATTGGCGTGAGGCTGCGATGCTTAAGTCAGGCATATTTATTCTCTCTCATTTGTAACTTATTATAACCTAGGAACGGTCACGAAATAACTTCCGGTTTTGCATCTCACCTTCACGCCATCTTGAATCGTTGCGCCTGTCCTGACTAACTTAACTCAGGACAATCGAAAAATCCTCGCATTACCTCGGGTAGTTCTGCGGTTTTTCTCAATCGGAACGATTCAATCCGGTATAAATCTGAGCGCCAAACGCGGAAGTTATTTCGTGACCGTTCCTTACTTATGATTTTGCACGATTTATCCCATCCAAATCAAGCGGACAGGTCTTTCTGTCACTGCTTTTCCAAGCTTGACTGCTGGGGCTTAGGATAAAAGCCAATAAATTCATCATGTTAAGTTATTTTTAATCAATAAGGTTATAATATAATTCATTATATTATCTTAACATTAAATATACATCTATGCAATTAGTGCAAATATTAAGCTTAAGTTAAGCTTAATGTGATACTATTTTCTAATTATATTCTATTTCCGCGTTATAGCATAAGCAATTGCAGGATAAAACAATGGGAAAAAAGCGAATTCGTAAGGCTGTGGTTAGCCGCGCACAGGCATGGACCAGTTATGAGCAAACCAAAAAGACGACGAAGTCATTGAAAGATTTTATTCTTCGTTTTTTTGTGCCACAACGTTCACGTCGTCAGGAAGATCTAGGGCAGGCAATGCAGCGCTTAGGTTTATCAGCGCAAGATATCAAAGATCGCACCCGTGCTTTTAAACGCCTGACCATCACGATGTTACTGGTTGCTGTGGGTGTATTTTTATATAGTGTGCGTTTGTTTATGTTACAACATTGGCTGGTTGCTTGTGTCAGTCTGCTGTTTGTCGGGTTGCCACTGGCGATCGCTTTTCGATACCACTTTTGGTATTTCCAATTAAAAAAAGGCAAATTAGGATGCTCTCTAAATGAATGGCTTAGAGAAGGCATACTGAGGCGAAAGCAGTGAGTGTGGCATAAATGAAAAAATGGTTATTACTCATATTGACAATGCTCGCTGTGCCTCAGTGGGCTTTTGCCGCAGACGAGGGTTGGCGTATACCACTGGGCTTTTTTACGCCTGGGCCAGAAGATGTCTCTGTCTATTTACTTGGGAAAATTTTCGGGGTTGTCGGTGGTGTTTTAACCGGTGACGCCTTAGTGCTCGGGGAAATTTTTCGTACCTTCAACTTGGCTGTCTTAGCGATTGGCGGTATCGTTTTAATTTATATTATTTTTGTTTCTACGCTGAATACTTGTAACGAAGGGGAATTACTCGGTCGCAAGTGGTCCTCGATATTTATTCCTTTACGTGCGGTCGGCGGTGTGGCTTTATTGTTGCCATTGGGCACCACTGGCTATTGTGCCATTCAAGTATTTGTGATGTGGGTGACTTTGCAGGGGGTCGGGTTGGCGGATCGCGTGTGGGAAACCACCATAGATTTTATTGCCCGTGGTGGCGAAGTATTGGCGACAGACCTTAATAGAGATAGCGATGCTGATGAAGAATTAGAGGAGATGAGCAAAAGTGCTGGTGGCATGCTCCAAGGTGCCGCTTGTATGCAAATGTTGGAAAGCTTTATTAAGTTTGCGCAGCAGAGCAATTGCTCGCCGACCAGCACACAATCTTATTGTCAGCCTGTGCCTAATTTTGCTGCCAGTGTGGATATTACTGGCGAGGGTCAAAAGGCGCTGAACTCGATAGTCAGCGGTGAAAACAAAGCGACAGCAAGGGTAGACTTTCCTGATTTTTCCAGTGACTATGATTCTGCCTTCAGTGGTTTAAATGGTGTTTGTGGCTCGATGTCATGGACAGTTGAGGATGACTCGAAGATTAAAGCTGTCTATGAAAAGAAGGGCTTAGTTGATTTGAATGGTAGTAGTGAAGTTGAGTCTTCTTCCTATATCAGCCAGGCTTTAATTTCACAAGCTGCATTTGCACGGACCGTTGCGATGCAGCAAATGTATCTTGATATGAGTAATGCAGGGCAGCGTGCCTACACCAATTGGCGTTCTGGCCTTCAAAACAGCACCAAGCCAAGTGAATTATCCTTAGGAAAAGTTGAGAATAAGAAGTGGGTGCCCTCTAAGGAAATTTGCTATGACAT
>JAZGGN010000273.1:0-3797 GCA_036480475.1 Gammaproteobacteria bacterium | reverse complement strand
TGATTTCTGTGACTACGCGCTGCTGCGCTGAGGTGAGTTGAAACTCTAAAGTTTGCGTCAACTGATCACGCAATTTACTTTCACTGAACACCGGCGCGCGATGAGCATGCAATCGTTGCCGTTTTAGGCGCATACTTAAATGATAGGCAAGCAATTCTTCAAAAGCCAATCGCTGTTGTGCAGGGTGAATGCCTTTCAGTAGTAAGTCCATCGCTACATCCGGCGAGGGCCGATGAATGGTTTGAATCGATGCAGCTAAGTCAATTAAATCAAAATGCTCACGGATAGTCTGCGGGATATACTCATCTAAGCCCTGTTGCCCATTTAATAACACCAAAGCTTGATCAATTAACTGGAATAAGGTTTGCTGGCCTAAGCCCTCTGTACTTGGATAAATTGGCCTTAAGGTTTCTTCAACCGGCGTTAGAGTGGCGGTTGCCAAACAATGAAATTCTGGGTGAATCATCTCTATTTGTCTACCACGTCCACGAACTTCACCGAAACAACGTACTCGGGTATCACAAGCCAAGGCTTGTTTAAGGCCAACATTAAAATGGAAAAATCGTATTTTTAAAACACCACTACCATCTTCGATGTCACAAATCAGCATACGACGACGCCCTTGCTTGACTTGTGATGAAATAATAGTGCCTTCAACCACTGTATGATCACCAACACGCAGATCAGAGATCGGTGAAATACGAGTACGATCTTGATAGCGGTAAGGCAAGTGGAATAGAAGATCTTGCACGTTGACAATGCCACACTTATGCAAGCGCGCAGCCGTCTGTGAGCCAACACCTTTTAATTGTGTACAGGGGATGTCTTGTAGTGTGCTCACCTTAGCCCTAGACTTGGGCTTGGATCTAGATTGATCGCTTCTGCGCATGTTTCTTGAAAAAAATCAATATATGATTGTTGTGTTCGCACTGATGGATCTAGCTGTTCCTTTAAAAGCGCTTGCTCAATATGTTCAACCGCCTTTTCATTAACTATCTCCTTCTTCTGAAACATGGCTTCCCACAGTAAGTCAATAGTTTCTTGTGTATGAAAAATATTTTCGTCAGTCCACCAATAAAACGAGTTAAAAATAACACTAAAGCGGACAATATAATCTAAGTTCTCTAAAAGGATATTAGTAAAATTTTCCGGCGATTCAATACCTCTTTTTTTGAGCCTGCCTTCAATCTCTTCTAAACGTTCCCGCTGAACGGCCTCTCCATACCAAGACCTTGTTTGTCGCCAAAATAAAGGGGTTGATTGTAATGGGGAAGAAACACGGCTAATCAAGTGGTGTTTCTGTCGTAAAAAGTTAATTGCAGGCTTGCTGCCCCGCAAAATAGTATGGACTTGGAGCCTGTGAGTATGTCTAAGCAAAGAAATTCTAGGCTTCATTCCATCTCCTACTTAATCCAAAATCCAACAGTTAAAATCCATTTTTGCATGCAACACCTCTCTTTTAAACTAAATTGCTAAGTTCTTTACGCAAACATTCTCCGGCATGACCCAGCAACAGTACGTCTAAGCCAGCACAAACTAGAGTATGGCCTTGTTCGATATAGGGTTTTACCGCATCAGAAGAAACACCAAAAATACCTAAGCGCATATCCACCGCTTGGCAAACTTCGGTAACCTGCTTAATCGCCGCAACCACCTCAGGGTGATCCACTTGGCCCGTGACCCCAAGCGAAGCGGATAAGTCATAAGGGCCGATAAAGACTGCATCAATGCCCTGAACTTGTACGATATCTTTGATATTTTCAACGGCATCCACATGTTCTGCTTGAATAATTACACTAACCTTTTCATTGGCTGTTGCTAAATAATCCTGCTGTTCAAACCCATAACACGATGCTCGTCCTGAACCAATGCCACGATTGCCTTGTGGCGGATACTTTGCAGCTCGAACTGCCGCTTGCGCTTGCTCGACACTGTTAACTTGCGGGATGATAATACCGTCAGGACCGAGATCTAATATTTTTTTTATAATGATTTCATCATTGCCAGGCACACGGACAATCGCGGCTGCGCGATCACCAATGGCTTGTAGCATGGCTAATATCCGATCTGGTCCCATTGGACTATGCTCACCATCAATGAATAACCAATCAAAACCGGCAGCCACCATAATTTCAGCCACTTCGGTAGAGGGTAAGGTGATTAAGGTGCCAATAAGTGGATCGCCATTCAATAATTTACTACGAAAATTATTTTGCATTTTTGTTTTCCTAACTCTGGCTATTTACAGTAGGGAAAGTAGCGCTATCTTCGGCTGCCTGGGCTAAGTGTAGGCGCATTTTCCTCAAAACGAGATCGCTCTATTTTTACCTCTGCGGCGGCTGCCGATGCCTCTTCTTTTGCGACTCTTGCTGCTTCTGTCGCTCTTTCTACGGCTTTTGTTGCTGTTTCGTCAGCTTCTTTTGCTCTGTGTCGTTCTACTGTTGCTTTAGCACCTTTGTTTGCTACTGTTGCCGCGCTAAGTACTTCTACTTTTTCTACTGCAGCACGCTTTAATTTCTTTGCTTTTAATCTTTCTGCGTCTGCCACTTTAGACCTTCCCTCGGCGTCTTGTGCTGCTTCTATTTTAAATGCAATATATCTTTCCTGGTCACAAACGGTGCGCCATAGTTCTGCAAAAGGTTCTTGAGCTGTTATCGAACTACAATCAGGATCAAGCTCGATTTTTGCCAATCTATCTCGAACAAGTTCAAGCCGTGCTGCATCAATAGCCCCGTCCTGAACAATAAAATTCTGTAACTCGAGAAGTTGCTCTCCTGTAATGCGGATAAGATTACTAACGCTACAGCGATTCATGCTACGCAATCTATGCATACAATTAGAATTAATATCATAAAATATTTCAGTAGCTTCTGGATCTTCCTTCAGCATTTCCCCAAAATCCCGTGGAAGCTCAGTCCCTCGGGACCAAAAGTTCAGTGATTCTGAGATGCTCGAGAGCGAGCTCTGGGTATATTTTCCTGAACCACAAAAGGAACGTTGTGAAGACCAGGCAGATCCCCTCTGTAAACCATAGGAGCCTACTCCCCGACTAAAAGCATTGCGTCCTAATTGCAACATGGACCTAGAATTTCTCACTTGCATATCATATCCCTCTACTACTAATTCAAATTAAAGTGCTATTTTGCAAACAACCATAACAGGCGTTTAGGAACACTTTCACCATCATTGGCACCTTCAGCAATAAAAATACTAACAGCCTCTCCCTAAGCCAACCATAGGATGGCTAGGATGGTGTAATAGGGCTGCATTTTTTGCTTCAAATTTAGTATACTCTTCTTCGTCACAGGCACATGTCCATAATTCTTCAAAAGATCCCCGCGCCTTTTCTGGATCATCAAACCTACCGTTTCTTAATATGTATTCAGTGTATTTACGCCGATCTTCATCAATAGTCCCATCAACACAAATAAAACGCTCAAGCTGTTTGAATTGTTTGTTATCCTCAATATAAATGGACCTTCGGTCGATCCTGGGGTTGTGACGACGAACTATATTCATACAATCAGAAGCAATCCTATGAAGTTCAGCTTTCTGAGCGAGTCCTCTATAGTCTTCCTCAAAGTTAGGACTTCCCCGCCATCTACAATCCCATTGCGCTCCACGGCTTAAAAGATTTCGGCGATGTGAGAGAGACGATCGCCACAGAACACTCCCGAAAAATCTCATTTGCATGTCACATTCCTTCCATTAACCTAGAAAGCACACAAGTGTTATTTTGCAAATAACCACAATAGGCGTTTTGGCATACTTTTACCATCGTCACCGACTTCAGCAAT
>JAZGGN010000272.1:0-3834 GCA_036480475.1 Gammaproteobacteria bacterium | reverse complement strand
ATGCTTTATCAACCTTAAAAATTTCATTATATTATCGTGACGTTGCTTTATTAAGATTAAGTCTGCAGCATATTCATCTTCTATTGTTGCTCGAACCTTAAGCGCTTGATAAGCAGCAATAAGAATTGATGCCACAAATAAGCCAACAACCAAACCGACCAGCACTGGCCAGGCAACAGCAAACACGCTACCAATAGAAAGTAGACCCGCGAGTTGAGCAATAGCAACGACGACAGCACCCACAGTCCATGGAATAAAATTCAATCCTATATACCAATGAAGAAATGTACTGATGCTGGCAATATTTTTTAAACTATTAAGCGCCCATAGCTTGTTACGAGCTATTGACGGATCTGCATGTGCTGCCCCTAAACCTTTAATTGTAGCTTCCAATATTTTGTAAGCAGCAATGATTTTTTTGTCTCGAGGGTCATCTTCACGAAAAACATTCTGACTCAATAAAGCTTCTTCAATATAAATCCATCGTAAGGTAAAAGCAGCATGAGCATTACAATCATTGATGGGAGTCACTTCTGTGCCAGATTTCCCCACCACATATTTAAAACCATGCACGATAATTTTTGACAACAACATACATCCAAGCGCTGCAATGACGGCCCAAGGTAAAGATGCAATAGCAAAACTTGCTGCAAACACCAGTGCAATCCATATGATCCAATACCATCCATTAGTAAACTCATAAAAAAGCCACCTATAAATATCACTCAAACCAAAACGGTAATCTCTAGCCCAATATACCCCGAAGCCAAAAAACACGCCTGAAAAACGTGCTGACAAATAATCCACCCAATACATCCAACTAGACATAGAAGATTTTTCTTTGCTTTCTTCGCTTTCTTTCTGTTGGTATAGCAGAAACTCATTCGTCTTTTCACCAACAAGCAGCCATTTCTTACGCTCATGCATAACCAATTGCCATTGAGGTTGCGCTTGGCGTTTACTATTAATGTTATTAACTAGTCCTCGTAAATTTTCCTCTATACTCTCCTTACCCTCATCTATACTTTTCTCCTCCTCCGACAGTAACCTTTGTATATTTTGGGTACTGCGAATATTTGCATATCTTATATGCCAGTAAAATCTCCAAAAAACAAATGCTGAACCAAAACCAAGAACAAGGCTTGAACCTATATGTTCACCCGTTTCTTGACCAATATCTTCTTGTTGAAAACGGTCAATATAAAAACCCATGGCAAGAAAATTTCTCATCCAAGTATAGTACCAATCAGAAGAATCCAGTGCGTTGAAAGCATATCTTTCTATTTGGCTGCCGGCAGTTAGTTGTGGGGCAATTTTAAATTCAAGGAGGTACGCTTCCTCGCCAATATCGCTGCCATCGCCGCTTCTATGAAATTCGGATGACTGTGTCTGTGAACTCTCGGAGTCAGAGGTAGTAGTAGCGGTGGACTCTTCTGCGGATTTAGCGCCTAGGGTTAGTGTCTCATGCGACATAGCACGCCCCTTTTATTTATTATTGATTCCATGAGATATCCTTATTTCATTGCTGTGATCTTAAGAAATAAAAAGCATTTAAGCGTCAATGTAATATTTTGATTAGGGAGAATTTTTGTTGCGCTAAAGAATAGCTATCGTGTGGAAAGTGTGTACCCAGCCCTTTGCTGACTGGTTGGTTTGGGGTGGTATGAGTCGTCGCTGAAGCGATAACAAAAAAAGAAAGTTGCTTGTCTAGTAGGATGGTGTTTAGCATCAACACCGCCATGACCGATACTGCTTTTGGTACAAGATAAACATCCAATTGTTACACTTGGTAAGTGACCTAACAACACCATTGTGCCACTTTTCTTGCTGCGTCACAAGTAAAATCACTGCTCACCTTCCTGTATAAGATGAGACACAAAACCGTCATTACCCGGCGTGACTGGGTAATGACGGATACTAATAAATGGGTGAACAGTTACAAATTAATTTTTGCCCTCTTTCAAAGATCACGACTATATACCCTGTTACCTTTTAGTTTTGATTTAAAGTGTACACCTCTATCATAATCGACACCCCTTTCTTTTGTAAGTAATATGTCCGATCATGTCGGACTAATGCAGTCTATAGAAGGGCAAATAAAAGATGCAAGCAAGTAAATTAAGAGCAGTTTGGATTATGTTTGTCTCCATCCTGATTGTTGTAACTTCCAGTATAAAAACATTTTTTATGTGTTTTACTGGTTTGGCAACTCGTAAATTCATTGATCAAGAATGTCGTCGCTTTTCACATCGACTGCTAAAAGCTGTTAGAACGAGTTTTACAGTGGTTAATCCTCACCAAGTTGATATTCAGCAGTATACGCATTGCGTACTTATGGCAAATCACAGCTCACACTATGATATCCCTTTATGTATTGCCGCATTGCCAGGCAGTATTCGCATGCTGGCTAAGAAAGAATTAGGGCGTATACCATTATTTGGTAAAGCTTTGCAAATGGCAGAATTTCCCTTGGTTGATCGTCAAAACCCTCGTCAGGCCGTAAAAGATCTAAAGAAAGCGGAAGAATTAATGCGCAGTGGCATTATTATATGGGTTGCACCAGAAGGTAAGCGTTCTACAACCGATCAGCTACAACCACTGAAAAGAGGCGGCTTTTCTCTGGCAATTAAAACAAAAGCAACAATTATTCCGATTGCGATCTATGGCAGTCGTAAAATTTTGCCGACAAAAACGCTGAAATTCGGTTTACATCAACATGTAGAAATTCGTATTGGCGCGCCGATTGATGCAAGTACCTATAACTTGCAAAATGCTAAGGCCTTGATGGGAAAAGTAACAAATGTCATGCAGCAACTGCTCTATACCCGTGATCTTTCAAAGAGGGCACTTAAGTAAAATTTACCAATAGCCCTGGAATAAAGGATTTTAGCGTCCAGATTGGGTGTAGACTTGGACAAAAACACGGAAAATCACGCGGATTTTAGTGTGTTAAATGACAAGAGATTTTCCGTGTTTTTGTTCAAAGATGCCCCCAAGATGGGATGCAAAAATGCCCTCTTTGGCAGATCACGGGTATACCACAAGCAGCCGTCGCCAGAGCAGCAGAGCCAGACAAAGGGGTCGTCAAGCAGAATTAACAGACCTAATCTACCGCCGACTGCCCTAGTTTTCCAGGTTGCGAGGCTGCCGTTACCTGGTTGGCCTTTTTATCCCAAAGGATGGCTTGCATATTGCCATAACGTCTTTCAAGCGGATTTAAATCGTGATGCATTTCCTGCAATTTACGTTGCTCGTCCGCAGTGAAAGCTTCCGGTTCAAATTGAACAATGTCTGGTAGAAACTGGTGATGATAACGTGCTAAAGATACCCAGGAATCGGCGGGGTTACCGGCAGCAAAATCGAGAATGCCTAATAATACCATTGTCGGAATACGCACACCGCCCGGTGTGCCTAAAATACCAACACGATCTTCTGAAACCAGGAAAGTAGGCGTCATATTCGATAGTGGTCGCTTGCCAGGTTCAATAATATTTTTCTCACTGCCAACAATGCCATAAACATTAGGCGTGCCCGGTTTAATCGCAAAGTCATCCATTTCATCATTAAGTAATACGCCCGTGCCTTGGGCAAGAAAGCCTGAACCAAATATGATATTCAAGCTTAACGTCGCAGCAACTCGATTTCCTTCCTTATCAATAATAGAAAAATGTGTCGTATTGCTTTTACCATTATCGTTAACTGGCCCTTCTCCTAAGGTCTCACTTGTCGTAGCTTCTCCACGACTTATATGATCACGTAACTTAGTGGCATTTTTAGTTGAGATTAAGCGATCTATCGGTGCTTTGATATAATCTGGGTCGCCAAGATATTTCC
>JAZGGN010000271.1:0-2843 GCA_036480475.1 Gammaproteobacteria bacterium | reverse complement strand
CAACGCTGCTCAATATTAGCAGGATTATAATTTTTTTCCATGATGTTTTTTAACCTGGAAAAGGCAGTTGCAGGGAGACCATCTGTTCTGACTCACGGCCTAGGCGTTTGTCAGCTGCTTTTTCTAGGACATGTTTGATAACATGTCCTAATTTTTATTGTCAGGTTTTGGGTTATCTCTACCCCCTCTGCGGTTACTTTGACTATATTTACGTGGTGCTCTGCGGCGCCGATTATCATCGCGGTGCCCATCACCACTTCTGTGTCTTCGTGGAGGATGCTTTCTCCGGTCATCATCTTTGCGAGCTTGTGGGCGTTGCTTTGTTTTTGTTTCTTGTGCTGTTGCAGAAGAGAATATAGTATTCCACAAACGTTTCAGCCAGCTCGATTGTTTACGCCGTATTGGTGTTGATAGTTTAACCGCCGGCTCTTCCCGTCTAGCTGTTGTTGGTGTCGTTTTGATTGTTTCTAATTCTGGTCGCCGTACAATCTTGTGGCTTGGCACATCGGATCTTTCGCTGTGCAAGATGTGTTTTATTTTATAATGTGGTGGCTCTAAATGTGGGTTGGGCAGGATTAAAATTGAGATGCTATGTCTTTTTTCAATCTCAAACATCGCTTCGCGTTTTTCATTTAAAATATAAGTTGCCAATGATACCGGCAATTGTACTTGAATTTGTTTGACATTATCGATCAAAGCGCGTTCTTCAATGAGTCGCAGAATTGAAAACATTAATGATTGTACTTTTCGTATAATACCTTGGCCATCACAACGTGGGCAGGTTTCATGACTACTTTCACCCAGTGATAGGCGGATCCGTTGTCTAGACATTTCTAATAGACCGAAATTAGAAATTTTACTGACTTGAATACGCGCGCGATCAGGTCTTAAGGCTTCACGTAATTTGTTTTCAATTTCACGTTGATTTTTCGAGGAAGACATATCGATGAAATCAATGACAATGAGTCCACCCAAATCACGTAAACGTAGTTGGCGGGCAATTTCATTTGCTGCTTCCAGATTTGTATTGAATGCCGTTGCTTCAATGTCGGTCCCACTGGTTGCTTTCGCTGAGTTAATGTCAATCGCAACCAAGGCTTCCGCATGATCAATAATGATGGCACCACCAGATGGTAAGGCGATTTCACGCTGATAAGCAGTCTCAATTTGACTTTCGATTTGATGGCGACTAAATAGAGGGATGGTGTCGTTGTATAGTTTGACGTGATTTAAGAAGCTTGGATTAACTTGCTCGATATAATTTCTAGCTTTAACATACGCTTCCTGATTGTCGATGATGATTTCTTCAATGCTTTTACGTAAATTATCGCGTATTGAACGGATAATAACATCACCTTCTTGATGAATTAAAAAGTGTCCAGAGCGTTGCGTATAAACCGCCTGGATCGCTTGCCATTGGTTAACCAGGACGCTCAGATCCCATTGCAGATCTTCTAAGCTTTTGCCCACGCCAGAAGTACGGATGATCGCACCCATGCCTTCGGGTGTGTTTAAGCCACGTAATTTTTCGCGTAGTTCGTCTCGATCTTCACCTTCGATACGGCGGGATATGCCACCAGAGCGTGCGTTGTTCGGCATTAATACCAGGTAACAACCAGCCAGGCTGATGTAGGTGGTGAGCGCTGCGCCTTTCGTGCCTCGTTCTTCCTTGTCAATTTGTATCATGATTTCCTGATTTTCTCTTATCAGGTCTTTGATACCAGCGCCTTGATCTTTGTCTGATTTTGCTCGCGCACTATAGTATGCGGGTGATATCTCCCTCAAGGGTAGGAAACCTTGCCTTTTTGCACCATATTCAACAAAAGCCGCTTCAAGACTAGGTTCGATACGACGGATAATACCTTTGTATATATTTGCCTTTTTCTTTACACTACTCGGTTTCTCAATATCTAAATCATAGAGTACATTATCTTTGGCCAAAGCAACACGCAGCTCTTCAGGCTGCGTTGCATTGATTAACATTCTTTCCATTATTAACCTCAAGCAAATAGGCGCTTGGCAACAGCAGTAGGATGAACAGTCGCTTGCTTGTTTTGATTTAAGAATAATGCCATGTTTTTCTAGTCAACATTTATGGATTCCCTTAAGACGACATCATGAGTTTAGCTTGATTAGCCATCCTGGTAACCATTTGGGATAAAATAATCATCACTAGGGGCCCGTCATCAATGATTTTCTGTGCCCAAAGCTCACACACCTGAAGTATGCTGCGCTTCGGTGCTCTAAAATCAACGAACTACGTTTTAACCTAGCGAATTGATGATAGGTCCCAATGTTAAAATATTCTAAAGGGATATGTTTATTCCTTTAGTGCTAAAATCTGTCATTCAAAAATCTGAGCAAGTTGTTATTTATTTGCTGTGCCAGCGCTAGGGCGTGTCGCCCATCCTACTATTTTGGCCGTATCCCGTTAATTTTATGTGCGCCAAAGCTCACAACCCTGAAGTATGCTGCGCTTCGGTGCTCTAAAATCAACGGACTACGCCTCAATCTAGCGAATGGATAACACGTCCTGTTTATATTAAATTTTTTTTGCCGTGCCGCCACTTTGCACAATGCTCAATATAAGGGCAATCGGCAATTTAAATTCTGTCTTAGTTACATTATTCTATACAATAATCCCAGTTTGGGATAAAAAACAAGTAACTGCGGCAGCGAGTGTAACAATAAAAATTCTATGCCGCAAGGCAAAAGTTAGGCCATAATCCACCACCAGTAACTCAAAGCGACTAATTTTTACTCCCAGCAGGTAATTTTTCAAAAAAATCACCTAAGTAGCGAGCGTCTTTTAGAAAATTTGCCTTATTTTTGCTTGGAATTAA
>JAZGGN010000270.1:0-2477 GCA_036480475.1 Gammaproteobacteria bacterium | reverse complement strand
CAAAAACTTGCTTTCCCCGCTCGACACGGCGGCACCTGTCCCGCCTAAGTTGAGCGGGGAAAATGACCCTGTTTGAAGGATTACGGGTATAGATCCCGTTTACCCAGATAGTCGCTGGGCTTAGCCTCGCTACTGATAAACCTAAAAAAAGCAGGGGGAGGCAAAATTAACTTTGTATTTCAATACGTTGCACTATATTAGAGAAGGCTGCTTTCAAACCGCTTACCTCAAAGTGGGGTTATTATGAAACGAACAGACAAGCTAAATAAATATTCTTCATGGGCGCCATTGATTATAGCCACCAGCCTGATAATAAGCTGCACAACAACTGCACCAACAAACAACTTGCCACAACCCGTGGCGGTCCGTCATTATGAGCAACCCGCGGATCACTACTTGCAACAAGCTGATAAACCAGATATTCCTCAACAACAAGCCCAAAGTTATGAGCTAAAAGCTGCCGGCCGTTTACTACAAGATGGCAATGAAGAACGTGCCAGCCAACTCATCAACGATATTAAAGCAACTTCACTACCGCAAGATCTACGCGATGAGAGGATCCTATTACAAGGTCAGCTGGCACTGTTTAATAATAAGCCATTACAAACGATTAACCTATTGTCACAACTCAAAATAAGTGAACTTCTGCAAACCGATCAACAAGCTGAATATTATTACTTACTAGCAAGTGCTTATGAAAACACAGGGGATCACTGGAAAAGCACGAATGCCTATATCGAACTAGAACCCTTGGTCGAAGCGTCAACGACACAATCCTTTGTACAACAAAAAATTTGGTACAATCTACTCCGATTAGATCAGCCGCAATTACAAAAGCTGCAAACAATGACCCTACCCTCTAACCAGAGTGGTTGGATCACCCTGGCAGATATTGCCGAAAATTATGCACAAGATTGGCCAACCATGCGACAAGCCATTGATCGCTGGCAAGATCAATATCCTGATCACCCTGCAAACAACAAATTCAAAGAAAGTATTGCAAAAATGCCAGATCACCAACCACCACAACAAATTGCTTTGATGTTGCCATCACAAGGCGACCTCGCAGGACCCAGCAATGCCATTCGCGAAGGCTTCATGGCGGCTTACTACCAAACACGGCAAGATAAAACAATCGACACAAATGTACGCTTTTACGACAGTAGCCAAGGCAGTAAAATAATAAGCTTATATCAACAAGCACTTGATGATGGGGCTGATTTTATTATCGGGCCACTGGACAAAAGCAAAGCACAAACATTGGCGAATTACCGATCCATCTCTGTACCCACATTAGTACTTAATTACGCTAAAACTCGCCAACCCACCGCATCCAATCTATACCAATTCGGGTTATCACCAAATAATGAAGCGGTGCAAGCGGCTCAAAGAGCTTGGCAAAATGGCCATCGACGCGCATTGCTCATCACCCCAGCAGGGCAATGGGGAGAAAATATTGCCGATTCTTTTACTGAACAGTGGCTACAATTAGGTGGCATCATTGTTGATCAACTTGCCTATACTGAAACACAAGACTTAAATACAGCAACACAGAAATTACTTAAAGTTGATCAAAGCATCGCACGTGCAGAAAGGCTGGAAAAATCGATCAACAAAGCTGTCAGCTTTACTCCGCACCGCCGTCAAGACACAGATATGATCTTCCTTGCGGCCTTCCCAGACAAAGCAAGACAGATCCATCCACTGTTAAAATATTACTATGGTGGCGACTTACCTGTCTATGCGCCCTCCCTAATCTACAGTGGCCAACCCGATCAGATGCGCGACAACGATTTAAATGGTATTATTTTCAGTGACATGCCTTGGGTGCTTGATCAAACTCAGCAGTCTAATAATAAGTCTTTAAACATAGATGACTTTACTCGCTTATATGCCCTGGGCTATGATTCCTATAATTTAACAAATCAATTAAACCAATTAACTGTATTTTCTGATCTTGGTATTCAAGGTAAAACCGGATTACTTTATTTGAATCAGCAACAACAAGTTGAACGTCAGTTACAGTGGGCACAATTTAAAAATGGCACACCAAGTCAAAGATATTTATAACAGAAAGACGCAAGGCAATGCAGCGGAGCAATATGCCTGCGAATATTTACAACAACAGGGGTTACATTTTAAGCAGCGTAATTATGCCTGCCGCTTGGGTGAAATCGACTTAATTATGATGGATAAAGAATTTCTCGTGTTTGTCGAAGTGCGCTATCGTAAAGGATGTGATTATGGCGGCGCTGAAGCGAGCGTGAGCAAACACAAACAAGCAAAAATTATTAAAACAGCGCGCTACTACCTCATGTTAACGAATCAATATGACACCATTCCTTGTCGCTTTGATGTCATTGCGATGCGTAACAATATTGATAAACCAGAAATTACTTGGATACAAAATGCCTTCTCAACTTGAAACAATCAATCTGATAAACCGGGTCAAAAAGCACTTTGCTGACAGCATTGAA
>JAZGGN010000269.1:0-5784 GCA_036480475.1 Gammaproteobacteria bacterium | reverse complement strand
AACACAGAAAAAGTTGATTAATTTTTGCAAGCAGCACGATATAGCGGTTACCGCCTATGGGCCATTAGGATCGCCACATCGACCGTGGCGAGATGAAAGTTCTCCAGTGATCTTGGAAGATAAAACGGTTAAAGAAATTGCACTTGTCCATCAGAAATTCCCAGCGCAAATATTACTGCGTTTTGCCATGCAACGTGATCTTATTGCATTGACGCGCTCGACAAACATTGAGCGGATCAAGCAAAATGGGGATATTTTCGATTTTCATTTAACTGAAGACGAGATGACTGCTTTGTTTAAACTCAATCGCAATTTCAGAGGAATGAGTTATCGCGCGCAATGGAAACACCCAGATCACCCATTCCGTGAAGGTATAGACGGATAAATGCTAACAACCAGCAAAACGCCCGCTATATTATTTCCTATTCTGCTTGCGCTTTATGAAATTGCTACTTACCTGTCGGTCGATATGTATTTGCCTGCATTGGTGCAAGTGGCTGAGGACTTAAGTGCTGCACCAAGCCATGCTCAATTAACAGTTACTTTGTGGTTTTTAGGCGGTGCGCTTGCTTATTTACCCTTAGGCTTAGTTGCTGATCGTTTTGGTCGTCGTCCCATTTTGTTATGGGGTGGTGTTATTTTTATTGTAACAACCACGATTTGTGCTTTGACGCATGATATTTACACATTAATGATTGCTCGCTTTATTCAAGGCGCGACGGTGTGTTCGGTATTAATTGCAGGTTATGCCAGTGTTCATGAACTTTATAAAACCAAGGAGGCGATTTATATTTTAGCCTGGATGGCAAGTATCACAGTATTGGCACCAGCCTTTGGTCCAGTATTAGGTAGTTTGGTCTTGAAATTTTTTGACTGGCGACTTATTTTCTGGTTACTGGCCGTATGGGCGACAATTATTGTTGCTTTACTCTATTGGCGCATGCCAGAAAGTCATCCGATATCAGCGCGAGTACAAAGTAATTTATTAGCCGCATTGCGTACTTACGCTACCATTATTGGTAACCCTGGATTTATAAGCAGTTGCCTCGTGGTCTGTTTTATGATGGCAGGGGCTGTTTTGTGGATCACCGCCAGTCCTTTTTTAGTCATTGAACACTTCAACTATAGCGAAATTGGTTTTGGTATAGTTCAAATCGCAGTTTTTGGTAGTTTAATTATTGCAGCACAATTGGTAAAACTTTTGATTATGCGCATGCCTCCTAAGCATATTGTTTTTATAGGCATAATCACTATATTATGCGCAAGCCTAATAATGCTGTTGTTCGCCTTATGGTTACCGAACAATTTATATGCGCTGATCGCAACATTGATGTTTTATATGGGTGGGATCGGTTTATTATTTGGGCCACTACAGAAACAAGCAATCGCTGCCAGTGAAGCGCCGATGGGTGCGAAGATCGCCATATTTTTTACTTTGGTGGCCACTTTTTCCTCTATCGGCAGTGCCTTAGCAAGTATTGTTTACCGCGACTCACTCTTTTCTTTAGCTTTTCCGATCATTTTGATGGGGCTATGTGCCGTTGCTTTATATTTCCTAATGGCCAGAAGATATTTTCAAACCGACCATGCCACTGATGATTAGAAATATACAGAATATACGCAGTAAACTTGCCGATTCACTGAATAAGATGATCCCCAAAATGACAGTGCCAACCGCACCTATACCGGTCCATATCGCATAGGCGGTACCGATAGGTAAAGTTTTAAGCGAAAGTGAAAGCAAGTAAAAGCTGATGATCATCGCCACGATGGTCCACGCGGTTGGGATCAACTTGCTAAACCCTTGGGTGTACTTAAGGCCGATCGCCCAGCCGATCTCAAACAGCCCTGCAAAAAATAAAATGATCCAAGCCATTGTTATAGGTGACCTCTTGTTGCTATTACCGCCATTTGATCTAAAGCAGTCGCAATTTTTTTATCATCCAACGCATAGCAAAAACGTAATACTTGCTTGCCATCATTCGGGTTCATGTAGAATGAACGTCCAGTCACACAAGCTACGTGTGCTTTATCCAATAGATTAGTTACCGCAGCAGCATCATCACTATAATCGAGTTCAGAGATATCTGCCATCAAGTAATAAGCTCCTTCAGGCGCGGTGATTTTGTAATTCATTGATTGCAACGCAGAAACCATCTTGTCTCTTTTGTGTAGATAACTGGCACACATCTGCTCATAATAATCTGGTAAGAAGCGCAGAGCAGGTATAGCGGCATTTTGTAGTGGCGTCACTGGACAAACATAAAGCAGATCCTGTACCAATGTCATTTTCTCAATAATAAGCGCTGGCCCCGTCACATAACCTAAGCGCCAGCCAGTCATATTGTAAGTCTTAGATAAACCCGAGATGGTGATCGTTCGATCCTTAAAATCTTCCAAACTTGCGAGTGAAACGTGTTCATGCTCTGGATAAACGATATATTCATAAATTTCATCGGTGATGATCGTTAAATCATGTTTATCAGCAATTTTACCTAAGGTTAATAATTCTTCTCTATTATAAACTTTACCACTGGGGTTATTTGGTGTACAAATAATAATACCTTTCGTATTTGTACTAATAATGTTATCCAAATAGTCATAGTCAATGCTAAAATCTGTTAGATTGATCGGGACTGTTTTTATTTGCATCCCTAAAAGCTCTAAGATAAGTTTATGGTAGCTATAAAAGGGTTCAAATAAAATGATTTCATCATTGCGCTCAAACAAGGTTTGTATGGCACAAACGAAAGCACCGGTCGAACCATGCGCAACCATGACTTCTTGCTCAGGATCGGCTTTGATTGAATTAAAGTTAAGCAATTTTTCGGCGATGGCAACGCGCAAATCAAAAACGCCTTCGCAAGCAGAATAAGTACTACTGCCGTGGGTGATGGCGTCGCAAGCTTGCTGTTTGAGTATTTCAGGGGTAGGGAGATCACAAATACCCTGGCCTAAGTTAATGCCCTTAACAGCAGCGCAACGCTTACCCAGTGCGCGGATCCCTGATTGCTTGAGCGATTGTGTTGCTTGATTTGGTTTCAACATAGGGAATTATCCTGAATTTTTAAACCTATAGGGAGACGGGTTTAATTTTATAATTTAGAATTATAAGGGGATGTTAAAATGAAAACAATACAATGGTTACCCGCGTGGCCACATTTGACACTGACTGCGAATGAAGTGCATATTTGGCGACGTCCCTTATTGGCCGAAGCAGTACGTGAGCAAGAAAACTTTGCCTTATTAAGTGAAGATGAACGCCAACGTGCGCAACGATTTTATTTTGCCAAGCATCGTCGCCGTTTCACCATGGCGAGGGCCGGCTTACGCAAAATTCTCAGTCACTATTTACCCGCCCCCCCTGAAAACGTCCATTTTAGCTATGGTCAGCATGGTAAGCCAGCCGTAGATTGCTCACAAAGTGACTTAGATGTCCGTTTTAATGTATCACATAGTCATGAAATGGCCTTATATGCGATCACTGTCGCGGTTGAAATTGGGATTGATATTGAAAAAATCAGTACACGCAAATTCAGTTATCAAGAATTAGCGCAACGTTATTTTGCAGAGGATGAGTGTACGCAATTATTATCATTAGCAAAATCTCAGCAAGAATCTGCATTTTTTCATATATGGACACAAAAAGAGGCGTTTATTAAGGCCTTGGGACAGGGACTTGCTTATCCTTTAGATAAATTTACCGTCAATGCGGTACAACCCGCAAGCTTATTGCATGCTGAAGACAATAATGTTGAGCAATGGTTTATGCAAGCAGTGGCGGTTGCTGCAGATTATCAAGCGACTTTTGCAACAGCGCAACCCGTTAAAAAAATTTGCTATTGGCATATGGCATGACAAAAAAAGAACTTAAACCATTTGACAGTAAATCATTCTTAGCCACATTAACTGACTCGCCAGGCGTTTATCAAATGATCGATAAAACTGGCAAAGCGATTTATGTAGGTAAAGCACGCAACTTGAAAAAGCGAGTGCAATCTTATTTCCAGAGCCGACAAAGCAGTGCTAAAACCAATGCATTAATGTCACACGTTGTTAATGTTGAAGTGATAGTAACGCGCAGTGAAAATGAAGCCCTCCTGTTAGAAAACAACTTAATCAAGCAATTAAACCCCAAATACAACATTTTATTGCGGGACGATAAAAGCTATCCTTATATTTATTTATCTAGCCATCAAGACTTTCCACGTTTAGACTTTTATCGCGGCAACCGCAAAGGGGAGGGATCTTATTTCGGTCCCTATCCGAATGTTGGCGCGGTTCGAGAAACTTTAAATCTACTACAAAAAATTTTTCGTGTTCGCTCATGCAATGATACTTTCTTCCGAAATCGCAGTCGACCTTGCATTCAATACCAAATCAAGCGCTGTAGCGCGCCCTGTGTTAATTTAATCGATAAAGAACAATACCAACACACCATACGCCATGTCGTTTTATTTCTTGAAGGAAAGAACGAGCAGGTGATTGAAGAATTAGAACAACGTATGCAGACAGCCAGCACCGCGTGTCAATATGAATTAGCAGCAAAGTACCGTGATCAAATCAGCAGTCTACGTAAGATCCAACAGCAACAATTTATTACTAAAACCGATGGCGATATTGATGTGCTTGCCGTAGTGTGTGAAAATTTTCATGTCTGTGTACAAGTTTTATATATACGCTCGGGGCGTATTATTGGTAGTCGATCGCATTTTCCACGTGTGCCCGAAAATTATGATGAAACAGATGTATTAACCGCTTTTATTCCACAATATTATTTGGGCCCTGAACATATTAATAACTTGCCCAAAACAATTATTGTCAATGTTAATTTACAAGAACAAGCTGCATTAGAAAATTTACTCACTGAATTGAAAGAGTCGAAGGTCAAACTAAGCCATAATGTCCGAGGAGAACGTGCACAATGGTTGCGCATGGCCATCATAAATGCGAAACATGCAATAGCAGCAGCACGTGCAAGCCAAGCCAATCTAGAGCAACAATTTATGGCCTTACAAAGCTTATTGCAGTTAAATAACATGCCCATGCGTTTGGAATGCTTTGATGTCAGTCATACCTTTGGTGAGCAAACTGTCGCTTCATGCGTTGTATTTGATCACACTGGGGCTGTTAAAAAAGATTATCGTCGTTTTAATATTAAAGATATTACGAAGGGCGATGATTATGCCGCTTTAAAGCAGGCGTTAACACGTCACTATACACGCTTGAAACAACAAGAAAAGAAATTGCCCGATCTACTATTTATTGATGGTGGTAAAGGGCAAGTTGGTATTGCCAAAGGGGTTTTGGAAGAATTACAAATCACTGCGGTGAAAATCATTGGTGTGTCTAAAGGATCTGCACGCAAACCTGGTTTAGAAAAATTAATTTTATCTGAGCAAAAAAAAGTAATCCCCATTTCTGCTGATCGGGATGCCCAGCACTTGATCCAACAGATCCGTGATGAAGCACATCGCTTTGCTATTACTGGACATCGCAAGCAGCGTGGTAAACAGCAATATACTTCAATCTTAAAACAGATTGAAGGCATCGGCCCTAAGCGCCGTCAAGCGCTACTTAACCGTTTCGCCGGCTTACAGGCAATGCGCTCAGCCAGCGTTGATGAGTTGGCGAAAGTAAAAGGGATCAGTCAAACCTTAGCGAAAAAAATTTATGCCGTGCTACGTGATATTGACAACACGCGCTAAGCACTCCAAGACCTTAGGAACGGACACGACACACTTCCGGTTTTTATCTTCACCTTCATATCACCTTGAATCGTTA
>JAZGGN010000268.1:0-2227 GCA_036480475.1 Gammaproteobacteria bacterium | reverse complement strand
CTTTTATAACTTCTGAACTATGACAATCTGGACATCTAACTAATATCTGTACACTCATTATCTCTGCTCCTTTTTATTATCAAAAGAAGCATCTTTACATAAAGCGAACTACTTTAATACACTACCGATATATGAGTACTCGGATATTGAAATTCCTTCTTCACAGATCCGCTTTGAGATTTACAATAATCCTCGGTCAATAGAGGGGCGAGTAAGTTATCAATGTTCGCTTTGCGACAGAACCCATTAGCATTTGACTGTCGCAAAATCTGTACAGTGGATATTTGGGCGTTATTACGTATCTCTCGATTTTGCTTCAATTCTCATCTATTGACAAGACTTACTCATAAAGCTCACATTATTGAGCTCAGGGAGCAATCTGTACGTTTAGCTCGGCCCCTTAAGTAATTTAGGCATAATAAACTTAACAATTAGCTTGATAAATTGAATAATTAATGTAAAAATTTCTCTCAGTAGTAGGACAATTTCTGGATCCCTCTGGGGCTATTTATCGGATCCTTTACATGCCATGAGAATGATGTTCGTTTTGCGATAGAATAGCATTGAAAACCCTGCTGGGTTAGAAAAAATCCTGATTTGTTGGCATGATTAAGTGATTAGAGTAATTGGCTTCTAATGAGCTTAATCAATGATATGAATTGATGAAAGGGGAAGTATAAAAATGCTCAAAAGACCATACGAGCAATTCAGCACTCAGGGAGAATAATGATAATAAACACAGTAAAGAAACTTCTTTATGTTGGCTTTATTGTTGCTTGTATAACAATCGTTGAGTTTGGCGCTATTGCGTCACCCGATCCTAAAGAAGTAAAATTTATTGAACACTCAAACTGCTTGTATGGTTGTCCTTTAGGCGCCGACCCAGATAATTTTTTAGTGGATCATGAGATTTTTTTGTTAAGCTCTAATCGTGAAACAAAATTTGCAGATTGGGCTGCCTACCTTGTTAAAGCAGAAAATTTATCTGGCGATCCACGCCCAAGAAATTGGGCAAGTGATCCGTTAATTCCCGATAAATATACGCTGAAGCCGAGTGATTACCAAGGTGCCTATGCTGCTTTTCAGTATGATCGTGGTTACCAAGTACCATTAGCTAATTTCAGAAATCATCCTGACTGGTCGAGAATAAATTATATTTCCAACATTACCCCGCAAAGGGCTTCACTTAATAGAGGTGCTTTCGCAGCGCTGTCAAAAAAAGAACGTATTTTAGCAGGACAGAACGATGTAGTTTATATTATAACAGGAACAGTGTATGTTGATGACATGCCAGTGTTACCTAATGCCCATTTGCCCCACCGTGTTCCAAGTGGCTATTGGAAAATCATTGCAGTAAAGGATGAAAATAAGCGCATTAAAATGGCAAGCTTTTTGTTTTCGCAAACAGCGCTGCGCACAAATGATTATTGTAAATATAGTGCATCGTTGGATGAAATAGAGAAATTGACTGGATTTGAATTTTTTTCTGATTATCCGTATCCAGAGTACTTATCATTATTATCTGAATTAGGGTGTTAAAGCTAATCGACAAAAAGTTGGTTCTTTGCGCCATTACTTTTTCTAGGTTAAAGAAAAAACCCGCCAAAAGGCGGGTTTTTTCATCATATAACATTAAGCGATATGGTTTACATCATGCCGCCCATGCCGCCGCCGTCCATACCACCGCCAGCAGACTCGTCATCCTTGGGGGAATCTGCAATCATGCATTCAGTGGTCAGCAGAAGGCCTGCAATTGACACTGCATTTTGCAATGCAGTACGTGTTACTTTAGTCGGGTCAAGAATACCCAAGCTTACCATGTCACCGTATTCGCCAGTGGCCGCATCAAAACCAACATTGGATTTTTCAGAAACAACTTTATTGATAATGACAGAAGCTTCGTAACCCGCATTCGTAACAATTTGACGCAATGGATACTCCAGTACACGATGTAAGATATCAATACCAACATCTTGATCACTGTTCGCCGCTTTCAAACCCTTCAATGCCTTTTGCGCACGAAGCAAGGCAACACCGCCACCAGGAACCACACCTTCTTCAACGGCAGCTCTGGTTGCGTGTAGCGCATCTTCAACACGCGCTTTCTTTTCTTTCATTTCCACTTCCGTTGCAGCGCCTACTTTAATAATGGCAACACCGCCACACAGTTTAGCAATGCGTTCATCCAATTTTTCACGGTCATAATCAGAAGAGGCTTCTTCACGCT
>JAZGGN010000267.1:0-5633 GCA_036480475.1 Gammaproteobacteria bacterium | reverse complement strand
TAAAATATCGGTCACGCCTAAAACTTCAAATACCGCACGCATCGCACCACCCGCAATAATGCCGGTCCCTTTTGCCGCAGGTTTCATAAACACTTTGGAAGCACCATAGCGCTGCACAATTTCATGGTAAATCGTTGTGTCATTTAAGAAAATATCAATCATATTTCTACGTGCCTGTTCCATTGCTTTTTGAATGGCCACGGGCACTTCTCTCGCTTTACCTAAGCCTACGCCAATTCTACCCGCGCCATTGCCCACCACAACTAAGCCAGAAAAACGAAAAATTCTCCCGCCTTTAACAACTTTTACGGTACGTGTGACTGTAATTAACTTTTCCAGTAACCCATCACTTTTTGTTGCCTGATCATACGTTGCCACAATATAGTCTCTCTAAAATTCTAACCCGCCTTCTCGCGCAGCATCTGCCAATGATCTAACGCGCCCATGATAACGAAAACCAGAGCGGTCAAATGAAACTTTTTTTATATCTTTACCCAAGGCACGCTGGGCAATCACTTTACCAACTAATCCTGCCAGCTTCTTTTTATCCATGCCTTCAGCTTTTAAAGACTTCACCTCTTTATCTAAGGTAGAAGCACACACTACAACACGCGATTGACCCGCTTCCTCCTGGATAATCTGTGCATACACATGTCCTGGAGTACGATGTACGGTTAATCGATTCACATTCGATCGTGCCTTAATTCGTAGTCTTCCTCGTCTTGCTCTGCGTTGGCGCATTTCACGTCTGTTCATATCACTTACTTCTTCTTAGTTTCTTTGCGGATAATACGCTCACCCGCATAACATACACCTTTGCCTTTATACGGCTCGGGTGGTCTGAATGCCCGTATCTCTGCACAGACCTGACCAAGCACTTGCTTATCAGCCGCTTTTACCAGCACTATCGTGTTCGATGGTGTTTCTACATCAACCCCTTCGGGTAAGGGGTAAACTATCGGGTGCGAAAACCCCAAGTGCAACGTCAATTTTTTGCCTTGCACCTGTGCACGATAACCCACACCAACGAGGTTTAACTGCTTTTCAAATCCCTGGCTAACGCCCACAACCATATTGTTTGCTAATGCGCGATGTGTGCCCGCCAAAGCATTGGCAAATTTGCTGTTCCCTTTGGCTGCAAACTGTAATGCTCGCTGGGGATCTGGATCTTCCCCATCAACAAGCGACACCTGTACCAAATGATGCAAGTTTAATTGCAACGCCCCTTTCGGACCTTTCACACTAAGTTGATGCTTATCCAAAGTAACTTCGATTTCTTTAGATAATTCAACGGGTTGTTTTGCTACTCTTGACATAACATTTAAGCCACTTCACATAAAATTTCGCCACCAATACCTTTTTTACGTGCCGTACTGTCCGCCATGACCCCTTGTGATGTTGAGACGATCGTCATGCCAAAACCATTTACCCGAGTTAATGCTTTCGCACCACGATAAACCCGACGACATGAGCGACTTACTCTTTGTATGCGCGCAATAACAGGCCGCTCCTGATAATATTTTAAGCTAATACTCAATTCAGGCTTTATCTTATCCTCTGTGATTTGATAGCTGATAATAAAACCAGCCTCTTTTAATACTTGCACAATAGCAACCTTACGCTTGGATGAAGGCATAGCCACAGACACTTTGCCAACCGCTTGTGCATTACGTATTCTTGTCAACATATCCGCAATTGGATCTTGCATACTCATAGTTTCATTAACCTCAGTAGACTTCTTTCCTAATCATCGCCTTTTGCTTGAAAGCAGCGTTATGTCACACGCTGCGCTGCTCATTTGTGCGCATATAAACTGCAACATGCCTTGCCTTCAAGTAAAATGCTCGGTTAGGAAAAAAGTCCAGTTACCAACTGGCCTTCCTACCACCGGGTACTTCACCACACATTAACCTTTCACGCAGGCAGATACGACATAACGCAAATTTGCGATAAACGCCTCGCGGTCGCCCACAAAGCCCGCAACGACGTTCATGGCGTACCGGACTTGCATTTCTCGGCAATCGCTGTAATTGCTGTTGCGCCTCCAGACGATCAGTTAAGCTGCCCGAAACTTTTTTAATACGGTCCTTTAATACCCGCCTTTTATCCTTAAACTGCTCAATCGTACGTACACGCTTTTTTTCTCTTGCAATCATCGATTTTTTTGCCACAGTATTATACCTTCTTATCGTTCCTAAGGAGAGATCATGAAATAACTTCCCATTTTACATCTCATCTTCACGCTATCTTGAATCGTTGCTCAATCGAAAAATCCTCGAATTACTGCAGTAGTCCTGCGGTTTTTCTCAGTCGGAACAATTCAACCTAGCATAAATTTGAGCGTAAAATAGAGAAGTTATTTCATGACCTCTCCTTAAAAGGAAAATCAAACGCCTTCAACAGCGCTTTACCTTGTTCATTATTTGTTGCTGATGTTGTAATCGCAATATCAAGACCACGTAAAGTGTCGATTTTATCATAGTCAATTTCAGGAAACACAATTTGTTCACGAATACCCAAATTATAATTCCCATAGCCATCAAAAGCCTTTGCACTAAAGCCACGAAAATCTCGGATCCGTGGGATACTCACAGTAATCAACCGATCAAGAAATTCGTACATGCGCTGTCTTCGCAAGGTCACTTTGCAACCAATAGGCCAGTCTTCACGAATTTTAAACCCTGCAATTGACAATCTTGCCTTGGTCGTCAATGGATGCTGCCCAGTAATACAAGCCATATCAGCTACCGCATAGGATAATATTTTTTTATCCGCCACCGCTTCACCAACGCCCATATTAACCGTTATTTTTTCTACTCGCGGCACTTGCATGACACTCTTAAAAGAAAAAATTTTCATCAATTGCGCAACGACAACATCACGGTAGTATTTCTGCAATCTAACCATAATGTCCCTCATATCCCACGTAGACCAAACAACTCGACCACAAGCATCTAAGATTTCTTTCTTTAAACATCAACCAATTCTCCATTACTTTTGAAGTAACGCACTTTTTTACCATCTTCTAAGGTTTTAAACCCTACGCGCGTTGCTTTACCTGTTGGATCAACAAGCGCCAAATTTGATAAATGAATAACCGCTTCGCGCTCTAGGATGCCACCCGCCTGATTAAGGTTAGGGTTGGGTTTCACGTGTTTTTTCACCATATTGACACCTTCAACCAAGGCTTCTTTGCCAATGATGCGGATCACTTTGCCTTTTTTATTTTTATCTCTACCGGCAATTGCCATCACTTTATCACCCTGTTTGATTTTAATAGCCATCTTTATGTCCTAAAGTACTTCTGCCGCCAACGAAATAATCTTCATAAAACGCGCACGCAATTCTCTCGTCACTGGACCAAATATACGCGTGCCAATCGGTTCATTTTGTGGATTCAACAAAACCACTGCGTTATTATCAAAACGAATCACAGAGTCATCTCCACGTCGCACGCCTTTTCTAGTGCGCACAACCACCGCATTCACAACATCCCCTTTTTTCACTCGGCTACGTGGGATCGCCTCTTTCACACTGACTTTAATGACATCCGAAATATGTGCATAGCGCCGGTGTGAACCACCCAGCACTTTGATACACATCACACGTCGAGCACCACTATTATCCGCTACACCAAGCATGGTTTGCATTTGTATCACAGCTCATTCCCCATTGGAAATAACTTCAATCAATTCCCAGGACTTCTTCTTTGACCGTGGGCGCGACTCTCTAATCAAAACAACGTCATCTATTTTACAGACATTCGCTTCATCATGCGCATGAATTTTAGAAGATCGTTTAATATATTTACCATATTTTGGGTGCGGCACTTTACGCACCAGTAAAACCACAATGGTTTTATCCATTTTATTACTGATAACTTTACCGGTTCTTACACTTCTTTTTTTTTGTTCAGACTCACTCATCATTTTTTACCTTTTCATGTAAAATCGTCTTTGTGCGCGCTATATTCTTTCGCACTCGCTTGCATAAATGTGGCTTAGCTAACTGATCACCACCTCTCTGCATCTGCAGATTAAATGCTTCGCGCTGCAAAGCCGTTAATTCTTCACGCAATTCATCCACACCCATTTTTCTTAATTCATTTGCTTGCATAGCAACACCTTATAAAATTACCGCCTCGTCAAACGCAACTTTTAATGGCAGTTTATGTGCAGCCAAGCGAAAAGCTTCTATCGCTGACTCTTTCGACACACCTTCTATTTCAAATAACATACGACCGGGTTGTATCAAAGCAACCCAGTATTCAACACTGCCTTTCCCTTTCCCTTGACGCACTTCCAATGGCTTATTGGTGATCGGTTTATCAGGAAATATACGGATCCAAATTTTCCCACCACGTTTCACATAGCGTGTCATTGCGCGTCGTGCTGCTTCGATTTGGCGTGCAGTGATCCGTCCCCTTGCTACCGCCTTTAAGCCGTACTTGCCAAAGCTGACTTGACTGCCACGCGTTGCTAAACCACGATTACGGCCTTTTTGTTGTTTACGGTACTTGGTTCGCTTAGGCTGTAACATAAATTACTCCCGAACCTCTTCTTCACGTCGCTGTTCCTGTACTGAAACTTCGCCTTTGAAAATCCACACTTTGACACCAATCATACCATAGGTCGTTTTCGCAGTCCCTTGACCATAATCAATATCAGCACGGAAGGTGTGCAAAGGCACTCGACCTTCACGATACGTTTCATCACGTGCAATTTCAGCACCCCCCAAACGGCCACTGACACATATTTTTATCCCTTGTGCGCCCGAACGCAATGCACTGGAAACTGCTCGCTTCATTGCCCGTCGAAACATAACTCGATGCTCTAATTGCTGTGCGACACTGGCAGCAACTAAGCTGGCATCTAACTCAGGCTTGCGTATCTCTTTAATATTAATATTTACCGGTGATTTCAGTAACTTAGCCACCTCTTTACGCAGCATTTCAATACCGCCACCCTTTTTCCCGATGATAATCCCTGGACGTCCTGAGTTAATGGTAATACGCACGAGATCAACCAAGCGCTCGATCTCAATACTACTGACCGATGCATCCGCTAATTGTGTTTGCAAATATTTCCTCACACGAAAATCTTCATGTAGTGTTTCAGCGTAATTATTTTTGCTATACCACGTTGATTTCCAATCCTTGACAATGCCAAGACGGATACCATATGGATGTACTTTTTGCCCCACGGGGTTACTCCTCGTTTTCTGCCACAATAAT
The DNA here is from genome assembly GCA_036480475.1 of Gammaproteobacteria bacterium. Taxonomy (GTDB): domain Bacteria; phylum Pseudomonadota; class Gammaproteobacteria; order JAZGGN01; family JAZGGN01; genus JAZGGN01. The sequence goes on along the minus strand of JAZGGN010000267.1, from coordinate 400 downwards.
AGTAATATGACAGCTACGTTTTATAATACGATTCGCCCGCCCTTTTGCGCGCGCTCTAAATCTTTTCGATACACTACCTTCATCAACATATATCAATGAAATACGTAAATCATCGATATCTGCCCCTTTATTATGTTCGGCATTAGCAATCGCAGACTCTAATACTTTCTTAATCAGCCTTGCTGCCTTTTTAACGCTAAAGGTCAACAATTGCAATGCCTTGTCTACCTGCAAACCACGCACTTGGTTGGCGACTAGACGGCATTTTTGCGCTGAAAGCGATGCACCTTTTAATTTTGCCACAACAGCCATCACATTAACCTTTCGTTTTCCGATCACCTGAGTGCATTTTGAATAAGCGCGTTGCCGCAAATTCACCTAATTTATGCCCAACCATATT
>JAZGGN010000266.1:0-7247 GCA_036480475.1 Gammaproteobacteria bacterium | reverse complement strand
AAGCCGATCAAAATATTATAGCGATAGTGCAACAGTCGGCACATGCGATTGCACGACCGGTATTTTTTGCGGTTTTGATCGTCGTTATTGTATTTGCACCGATATTTAGTTTGCAAGGTGTGGAAGGGAAATTATTTCATCCAATGGCACAAGCTATTGTGCTCTCAATGTTAGCCTCATTATTGGTTGCACTGATAGTCATGCCAGCTTTAGCCGTTTATGTGTTTAAAAACGGCATTCGTCATCATCGTAGTGCGACACTGGCTTTTATGCGAAAACATTATAAACGCTTTTTATTGTTTTCTTTTCGGAAAGCGAAATTAGTGATTGTGTCCTCCATTATATTATTATTAATAGCATTATTATCGATACGTTTTATTGGGGCAGAGTTTGTGCCAGAATTAGAAGAAGGGACGTTGAATATTCGTGTGACTTTGGCGCCCTCATCGAGTTTAAAAACATCACTGCAAGTTGCGCAGGTGCTGGAAGAACAATTGATGACATTTCCAGAAGTTATTTACGCTTCTAGTCGTATTGGTCGACCTGAACTTGGCGGTGATCCGGAGCCTGTGTCTAATATTGAAATATTAGTGGGATTGAAGCCTGTGTCACAGTGGACAAGTGCAAGGGATCGTCAAGCACTGCAACAACGAATGTTAGAAAAGTTATCTATGTTTCCTGGAATATTATTTTCTTTTTCACAACCCATTGCAACAAGAGTCGATGAATTATTGTCGGGGGTGAAAGCACAATTGGCGATCAAATTATTTGGTCCAGATTTACAAGTGTTAGCGGATAAAGGTAGAGAGATAGAAGCGGTTGTGCAGCGGGTTGATGGCACTCGTGATGTTGCCATTGAGCAAATGAGCGGTGAAGCACAGCTGGTGATACACCCTAATCGTGATGCTTTAGTGCGTTATGGGATCACGGTGGATCAAGTCATGTCTCTGGTCGCGAATGCCATAGGGGGCGAGACTGCAGGGCAAATTATCACGGGCAATGAGCGTTACGATATATATGTACGTTTGGCTGAACCTTACCGTGACAGTGTGAGTGCGATCGCTGATTTGATATTAAAGTCACCCACTGGTGCTTGGGTGAATCTAGGTGATATTGCTTCTATAGATATTGCAACGGGATCTCCACAAATTCGCCGTGACGATGTGCAACGGCGTATTGTGGTGCAAGCCAATGTTGAAGGACGCGATATGGGTGGCGTTGTCAATGAAATTCAGACACGTATTATAGAACAGATCCAATTGCCAGAAGGTTATGTGGTCACATATGGGGGACAATTTGAAAATCAACAACGTGCGCAAGCACGTTTAATGATTATTGTGCCGTTGTCATTATTTCTGATCTTCTTATTACTTTACTTTGCTTTTAGTTCTGCAGTACAGGCTTTATTAATTATGGTCAATGTGCCTTTAGCGCTTATTGGAGGCATTTTTGCCTTATTATTAACGGGGCAGTTTTTATCAGTGCCTAGTTCAATCGGATTTATTGCTTTGTTTGGTATCGCTGTATTAAATGGGGTGGTATTAGTCAGTGAAATTAACCACCGTGTTAAAGCAAATGCAGATTTTACGTCAGCGATTTTTTATGCGGCTCTATCTCGTTTGCGGCCGGTATTATTAACGGCAATTACCGCAGCATTGGGTTTGATCCCAATGCTATTATCACGTGGTGTTGGTGCTGAAATTCAACGCCCACTGGCAACGGTTGTCGTTGGTGGGTTATTTTCGGCAACATTGTTGACCTTGATCCTCTTGCCGGTACTTTATCGATTGATACTGGCAGGGGCAGAGAAAGCCACTCGGTGAACCGGTATAAATTAAGACTTTACACCCTCCCACTGGACCACATCTTCTAGCTGCAAACGCTTGCTTGCCAAGGCGATCTTCTGCATCAATCCTGCCTCAACAAAAGAGAAAGTTTCGCCATTTCCGATGATGAAATGATCGAGCAAATTAATATCGAAATAACCCAATAAGTTATTTAAAATTAGGGTGATTTCTTTGTCAGATTGACTGGGAGCTGGATCACCTGAAGGGTGATTATGCGCTAAAATAATGGCCGCGGCATTATAATTAAGCGCTTTTTGTAATATAGTACGTGGGTGAATGTTGGCACAGTCAATCGTACCATTAAATAATTTTTCAAAGCAGATAATACGATTTTGCTTGTTGAGAAATAGACACGCAAATACCTCGTGGTCATGGTCGCGCAGTTGCGAGAGTAAATATAGGCGGGTTTCTTCAGGACGTCGCAACACATCTTCATTTTGCAAGCTTGCTTGTAAATGACGGCGGCCGATCTCAACGGCGCACTGTAACTGTACATATTTTGCTATGCCAAAGCCCTTTTCTTGACAGAGATGTTGTGGGCTAGCATTGAGTAACTTATGCAAGCTGCCAAATTTATTAATGGCCTCTCTGGCGATATCAACGGCTGTTTTGCCTTTGACCCCTGTGCGAAACAGGACCGCCAGTAACTCCGCTTCTGAGAGCGCGTTAGCACCATGATGTAATAATTTCTCTCTGGGTCTTTCTTGCATTGGCCAATCTGTAATTGCCATGAGATACTCCTTTTCTTGTGACTTGTTAAATTTCCATATGTGGTGAGACAATGATCCTGAAATCAAGCATACTAAGCGCTTTAATTGCAGAATTTAGGATGATATAGTTCATCTGAAGTTTAGAATGATAGCATGCAAACTCTATTAAATAAAAATATTATTATTGGTGTCACTGGTGGCATTGCGGCTTATAAAAGTGCAGAATTGATCCGTCATTTACAAGAGGCTAGCGCGACGGTGCGTGTCGTCATGACACGTGCGGCAGAGGCATTTATCACGCCTTTGACATTACAAGCTTTGTCTGGCAATCCGGTGCATCGAGATTTATTTGATCCGGCTGCTGAAGCTGCTATGGGACATATCCAATTGGCCCGTTGGGCAGATATTATTCTTATTGCACCTGCTTCGGCTGATTTTATTGCAAAGCTGGCACATGGTCATGGCGATAATTTGCTCAGCACCTTATGTTTAGCGACTCGTGCTCAGCTATGTATTGCGCCGGCGATGAACCAGCAGATGTGGCATCATGTAGCTACTCAGCAAAACCTGCAGATTTTAGCTGAGCGAGATGTGCAGCAATTTGGTCCAGACGTGGGTGAACAAGCATGTGGTGATGTGGGTCCGGGGCGGATGTTGGCGCCGCAGGACATGGCTGATGGTTTAGCGGCGTTGTTTGTGGTTGGTGGTTTAGCTGGCAAAACAGTCGTTATTACGGCTGGGCCGACTCAGGAAGCCATCGATCCCGTGCGATTTATATCTAATCACAGCTCTGGTAAAATGGGGTACGCGCTGGCTGAGGCGGCAGTGGCGGCAGGCGCAAAAGTTAAGTTAATCAGTGGCCCGACACAGTTAAGCTGCCCAGAGCATGTTGAATGCACTTCAGTGATCAGTGCGCAGCAAATGTACTCAGCGGCGATTGATCAAGTGCAAGCTGCCTGTGATATTTTTATTGCAGCAGCGGCAGTGACTGATTTTCGTTGTGATACAATAGCGGGTCAAAAAATTAAAAAGTCTCAAGTTGAGCAAGTATTAAATTTAACCCAGAATCCAGATATCGTTGCTACAGTTGCTAATCTTAAATCGCGACCTGTGACCATCGGCTTTGCGGCTGAAACTGAAAATATTATTGACAATGCCAAACAAAAGCTTATCTCTAAAAATTTAGATATGATTATTGCCAATCAAGTGGATGCTGAGGGTATGGGGTTTGCGGCAGATGAAAATGAAGTTACGGTCATCAGTGCAAATGAGGCGCATCATTTACCGTTGGCACGCAAACAACTTTTAGCGAGAGAAATCATGAAATTAATTACCCATTATGTGGAGAAGAAGCATGACGCAAAAAAAACAAATTCAACTTAAAGTTTTAAATGATCGTATGGGCACGGAGTTTCCTTTGCCTCAATACGCCACGGCTGGATCAGCAGGCATTGATTTGCGCGCCTGTCTTACTGAACCATTGCAATTGGAGGCGGGCCAAACTGAGTTGATCCCAACAGGATTGGCGATCCATATTAAAGATCCAGGATTAGCGGCAACGGTACTGCCGCGTTCAGGGCTTGGTCATAAACATGGCATTGTTCTTGGCAATTTAATCGGTTTGATCGATTCGGATTATCAGGGGGAATTAATGATTTCCTGCTGGAATCGAGGTTGTGATGTGTTTACCATTAACCCAGGAGAACGGATCGCCCAATTGGTATTTTTACCAGTGATTCAGGTTGATTTTGAGGTGGTTGATGAATTTGGTGATTCTGAACGTGGTAAGGGTGGCTTTGGTCACTCAGGTAGGGATTAAATATGGCTGTAGAATCGTATAGTGCTAGATTAGAAGCACCGAAATCGATATTTCGTGCCTACGACATTCGTGGTATTGTGGATGAGGATCTAACACCAGAGATTGTTTATCATATTGCTCTAGCTATTGGCAGTGAAGCGCAAAGCTTAGGCGAGAAATCCATTATTGTTGCCCGTGACTGCCGCTTATCTAGCCCTGAGCTGTCAAAAACTTTGGTTCAAGGTTTATTGAATACGGGCTGTGATGTCATTGACATAGGGACGGTACCAACGCCTGTTCTGTATTTTGCGACGCATACTTTAGCCTTTAAATCAGGTGTGATGCTGACGGGTAGCCATAATCCAGGCCATTATAATGGTTTGAAAATTGTATTAGGCGGAAAAACCTTAGCGGGGAATGATATTCAAGATTTATATCAACGTATTGCTGAAGGTAATTATCGCCTTAGTCAGGATCGAGGGCGATTAAGTGAGCAAAATATTGTTGATTATTATATCCAACGTATTTGTGGCTTAGTACAACTTAAGCGCCCACTTAAAGTGGTGATTGATTGTGGTAATGGGGTTGCTTCGATTGTCGCACCACAATTATTTAAATCCTTAGGGTGTGAAGTGGTTGAATTGTATTGCGAAGCTGATGGTCGCTTCCCGAATCATCATCCGGATCCAAGTGTCCCGGAGAATTTACAAGATTTGATTGCAACAGTACTTAGTGAAAAAGCCGATTTAGGCTTGGCTTTTGATGGTGATGCGGATCGTCTAGGGGCGGTTACTAATGAAGGCCAAATTATTTGGCCGGATCGACAAATGATGCTATTTGCCCGTGATATCTTGTCACGACATGAGGGTGCCACTATTATTTTTGATGTGAAATGCTCGGCTGAACTTGCTCATTTGATTACAGCACATGGTGGTAATCCTCTGATGTGTCAAACGGGGCATTCACTGGTGAAAGCAAAGATGGTGGAAACTCATGCCTTATTAGCGGGTGAACTGAGTGGGCATATATTTTTTAAAGAACGTTGGTATGGTTTTGATGATGCGCTGTATGCTGGTTGTCGATTATTAGAAATTCTTAGCCAACAAACGATGCATCTCAGTGAATTATTTCAACAGATCCCTGACCATGTGAATACACCGGAATTAAGAGTTTCGATCGCGGAAGAAAAAAAATTTTCTTTTATGCGACAACTAAAACAGCAAGCTGATTTTTCTGATGGGAAAATTATTACGATTGACGGACTGCGAGTCGAGTATGAACAGGGTTGGGGATTAGTGCGTGCTTCGAATACAAGCCCTTATTTAATTTTGCGCTTTGAAGCACAAGATGAAGCGGCACTATCTCATATCCAAGCCATTTTTAAGCAGCAGTTATTAAGCGTTGATTCTGAGCTGGAAATTCCTTATTAGCAAATCAACCAGGCGGGAATAAAATAGATATTGTCGTCAATTTTAAATTCTCCCATATAAATATAAAAACCTTTGCTTGCTTGTGGATTTGCTTGCATAAAATGACGTAAATTACTAAGCTTGTTGGTTTGTATCTGTTTAGAGACAGTAACTTCAAAAGGCAATATGACTGGTTTCTTATGTATAATAAAATCGACTTCAGCGCCAGCAGCGGTGCGCCAATAATAAATTTTACTGTGCTGTGATGATCTTGTTAAAGCAATATTTAATTCCTTCAAAAACCAATTTTCTAAACGATGACCAATCATACCACTGCTTTGCAGTGTTTTAAAATCATGAATGCCAGTTAAATAACTAATCAAGCCATTATTTAATAAATAAGCTTTAGGAGATTTAACAAGTCGTTGCAGTGGATTGTTGATAAAAGGGTAAATCTCTTGGTAAATAAGTGTGGCAGCCAAATAGCCACGGTATTTTTTCAAAGTATCTCTGGAGCAAGCAAGTGCATCAATAATGCGCTTATCCTGTCGTAGCGATCCGGTTTGCTCGGCAATAATTTCTATTAATTTTTGATATAAATTCAAATCATTAATGGTTGTGATAGCTCTAATATCTTTTTCCAGATAAGTTTGTAGATAGTAACTTAAGTAACGTAAACGGTGTGCTGTTTCTTGTAATTTCAATACTTCAGGTAAGCCACCCCAAAGTAATTGTTCTTCCAAACCGTGATTCAATTCACGGCGGAAAGGTGAGCATGCCTCAACGACTTGTGTTAACTGATTATCTTGTCCATTAATAATTAAGTCAAGACTAGAAACATTTGGGAGTGTGAGTTGATTTTGTAGTGTGACTGTTTCACGGAGGTTAAATTCCTGTAAGTAAAAAAGTTCAATGCGACCTGCTAATGTTTCAGCACTTAACTGATGTAAATCAAGTGAACCTGAACCCGTTAAAATAAACTTAACGGCGTCTTGGTGTTTGTATTGATCATAAATAACCTTTATCTGCTCAAACAATAAAGGACATTTTTGCGCCTCATCTATGGCTATCCAAATTTTAGGCTGTGAACCTAATTTACGGTGTGTCTGTTCTTCAATAATGCTGGCTAAACCACGTTGCTTTATGGCATCTCTTTTAGTCAGTTTATCCATATTAAAAAAGGCCCAAGCTTGTTCCTCAGACTGGCGTGCAAACTCGGATACCAGCGTTGATTTGCCTACCCGTCTGGGCCCAAGTAAGGCAGTGACAAAGGATGCATTGAATGATTGATAGATAATGGCTTGATTTGTTCTTGATGAATACACGCTTTCTCACTCTAATAGTAATTTTACCTTGTAATTTTACTACTAGAGTAGCACTTTTACAAGGTAAAAGTGCTAAAGATAAGGTAAATTTAGAAATCATGGGAATATTAGATACATATATATAGTCATATTTGACATATATTAGATATATATATATA
>JAZGGN010000265.1:0-2494 GCA_036480475.1 Gammaproteobacteria bacterium | reverse complement strand
TAAAATTCCTTAAATATCAATCTGTTATGTTTTTTTAGGGCGCGATTTTAGCTTCTGGGGTCCTTTATTTCTAAATTTTGCCCAAAGATGGGTTAAGTATTTTTCCAATGCGTGCGCCAAGTAATACCCAGAGCGCAATGGAAGGTGCCGTAGCCAGTGCAAAAATGCTGCCGATCACCAATATCTCAGCAGTGAAATGGCTGCCTACAGTTGTAAAAGTAGATATGGCACTAACGGATACCATCCATGCTTTTGGATTGGCCCATTGAAAAATAGAGGCTTGCACGAAGGTCAGCGGCTTTGCTTGTTGCTTCATTTCTGAATTTTTATGAAACTTATTATTAGTAATGGCCATTTTGTAGGCCAAAAAGAGTAGATAAAAAATCGCGAGTGCTGTGAGTAGATCATGTAAAAGAGAGAATTGATGCACGAATGTACTCATACCAAAGCCAATGGCGAGCAGCAGTAATGACAGGCCAACCGCGACCCCAGCGATGTGGGGTAGGGTCCGTCGAAAACCGAAGTTGGCGCCGGAAGCGGCAACCATAATACTATTTGGCCCTGGCGTGATCGAGGCATAAATAGCAAAAGAAAATAGTGGTAGTAAGAACTCAAACATAGGAGGGTTAAAATAGTTAAAGATACAAAATGTATATATATTCTACATTGTTGAGTTTAATAGTCAATCATATGGTCAAATATTTTTATGATAGGGGGCTTGGCAGGGTGTTTTAGTACAAAAATATTACATTTATACCAAGAATTTTTTTAAAATTGCCTGTATAATTGGTATTATATAGATAATTTCTACTTACTTGAGAAAACATCATGGCAAGTTACAATGCGGCATCGAGTGTTCAGTCGGCTCAACTCTTATTCTGCAACAATGCAGTCGCTAAAGTGAATGAATTAATTCGAGAAGAAGGTGATCTTGATCTTAATTTGCGTGTCTATATTAGCGGTGGTGGTTGCTCGGGCTTTCAATACGGCTTTACCTTTGACAAGACTATCAATCCAGACGATACCGTCATTGAGAAGCGTGTTGAACAAGAAGAAGAGGAAGATGATGGTGGTGGTGGTGGTGGTGACACAGGGCGCACCACGGTGAAATTATTAGTTGATGCTTTAAGTATCCAATATTTAATCGGTGCTGAAATTGACTATCGAGATGATTTAAATGGCGAGCAATTCATTATTCGCAATCCTAATGCGAAGACCACCTGTGGTTGTGGCTCGTCTTTTTCTATTTAGTAATATACCCCACCAAGAATACTCGGTGCTCTGGCACCCGTAATTTGACGTAAATCGATTGCTTTACGAGCCATGGTCTGTTGCGCTAGCCAAGCGAACGCCATCGCTTCCACGCATTGTGGGTCAATGCCAAAAGCTTCGCTGTCGCACAATGGGTAGTCACTTAATAATTGCTTCAATCTTGCACATAAATATTGATTTTGACTGCCACCCCCATGCAATATGATAGTACTGCCTGCGGCGAGTCCTTGTTGAATGGCTTGCGCAATCGTACTGGCGGTCAATTCAAGCAGGGTTGCTTGCACATTTTCTATGGCAATGTTTTGTGTGCATTGTTGTAAATGGTGATCAAGCCAGGCTAAATTAAAGTATTCTCTACTCGTGCTTTTTGGGTGTGGCTTGTGAAAATAAGGATCATTGCGCAGGGCGGTGAAAAGATCGTGGTCGACGCTTCCTGAAGCAGCCCAAGTGCCACTTTCATCATAAGGTTTTTGTAAATGTTTGCCTATCCAACCATCTAGAAGTGTATTACCAGGGCCAGTGTCATAGCCTATCGTAGGCTTGTTGCTGTCTGCAAATAATAAAGTAATATTAGCGAGTCCACCGATATTGATGATGGCTTTGTCTTCCTGAGAATGTTGAAACACATTTTGATGAAATACAGGGACAAAAGGTGCCCCTTGACCACCCAAGGCCATATCGCGGCGACGAAAATCTGCCACCGTGGTAATATTTGTTTGCGCGGCAATGGTATTTGGGTCAGCAATTTGCAGGGTGAAGAGTGGATCATTGTTTGGATAATGGCAGACGGTTTGTCCATGGCTGCCGATAGCGATGATATCTTGCGGTGTTAAATTTGTTTTTGAAAGCACTTGTAATGCAGCTTTTGCAAATAATCGCCCCAGTTTAACATCAAGTGTACCCAGTTGTTTAAAGCTGATCTGTGCACTATCACATAAGGATAGTAATGCTGTTTTCAATGTTGCTGGCATGGTCTCATAATGCCAGGCAAGGATCTGATAGGGTGGATTAGCAAGATCAACAAGTAAGGCATCTACGCCATCCATACTGGTGCCAGACATTAGGCCGATATAATATTCACTCATAATTATTATTTGTCATAGTTTGTTCAGAGGCGCAGCACAGATATTACAGGAAATATCTGCTTCTTCCGAGTTTAGCTACTTATTTTATCGTGTTGCCCTTTGTAATCAAAGCTTCATCGCGTGATAATTTTGAACCC
>JAZGGN010000264.1:0-4810 GCA_036480475.1 Gammaproteobacteria bacterium | reverse complement strand
TTGCCGGTTTTGCTGTAGATATTACTGATCGTAAGCAGCTAGAAGCACTTGAACGAGAGAAACAAGAAAAAGCATTAGCTCAAAGCAAGCAAGCGCTTGAAGACGCCAGTCAACAACGCAATTACTTTGAAGATACCAGCAATATTTTAGAAGAAATTATCAATCATATCCCAGCTAATATTTACTGGATGGATAAAAACTGTATTTACCAAGGCTGTAATGATCGGGTAGCAAGATTATTTAATTTGAAATCAAGGGATGAAGTGAAAGATAAAACTTATAAACAGTTTTCTGAACTGACTGGCTGGGATCAAGGTCAATGTGAGTCATTTCAACGCGATGATTTATGGGTGATGGCGCATGACAAGCCAATGATTGATATAGAAGAGCCGCCTTTACCTGATCCAGATGGAAAATTGATTTATTACTTAAATAGTCGCGTGCCGCTGCATGATAAAGCGGGCAATGTCGTCGGCGTGGCTGGTCTGGGGATTAATATTACCGATCGTAAACACGCAGAAGCCCTTGCACGAGAAAAAGAAGCCACTGAGAAAGCCAACGAATTTTTAAGGACAGCGGCAGGGAGTTTGGCACATGAGCTTAAAAACCCTCTTGCTGGCATATCCATAACGCTTTTAGCGCTGGAATCCCTTGCGCAGCAGCAATACTGGCGTGACCAGGAAACATTACCGCCTGAGAAAAAATCACTTGGATTAGGGATGAAAAATCATATTGAAATCATTCAGCAAAGATTGGCCTATACAAATGACTTCATCAGTATACAACTCGCAAATATGGGCTCCGATAATATTGACACTTCAGGATTTAAGGCTTGCTCGATCAGTACGTGCGTGCAAAGTGCTTTAACCAGCTACTCCTATGATAACTCTGACTATAAAAAATCAGTGCATTGGCAAGGCGGAAAAAATTTCAATTTTCATGGAGATGAACACTTAACCAAGCATGTTCTATGGAATTTACTCAGTAATGCCTTACACTTTATTAAAGAAGAAAGAAAGGGCGAAATTACAATATGGTTGCAGAGCGATGCTGACAACAATTATCTGCACTTTAAAGATACTGCCAAAGGGATGTCTACGGAAATGGCCTCAAAAATTTTTAGTCCATTCTTTTCTAAGCGGCGAGGCGGTACAGGTTTAGGCTTGTCTTTGTGCCAAATGGTTATGGCATCTTATGAGGGTGATATCACTTGCCGTGCCGAAGAAGGTAAATATGCCCAGTTTACGTTACGCTTCCCGCGCAAGAAATAAGTAGCTCCGTATATCGTTTAAATTCAGGTAACAGCTCACCCCTTGTCTCGTCATCCCTAGGTCACGGCCCAGGGATGACAGATCTGTGCAAAAAAACTTTAGATAATATGTAAGCTCTAGTTTATCTTTACCTAAATTCGGAACAGAAGGTGGGTTATGACCTATACCCGTTATCCGCCAAAGAGGCCATTTTGGCATCCCATCTTAGGCGCATCTTTGAACAAAAACAAGGGAAATCACTTGTCATTTAGCATACTAAAATCCGCATGATTTCCCTTGTTTTTGTCCAAATCTACACCCAACCTGGGCGCGACCTGTCCCGCCTGATTTGAGCGGGGGAAAGCTAAATTTCAGGGTTATTAGTAAACTTTACTTAAGTGCCCTCTTTGACGGATAACGGGTATAAATCTAATTATGATGAATATAGCAATCCTAAATTTTCGAAGTATCAGACTTTCTCAATGCGGTTTTTTTTACACAGTTCAATAAAAGAAGGCGGCATTCTTGATATTTTTCCTTTATCATAATTGAAAAAGGAAAATTCCTCCTGGCTACTCATGGTTTCCATGCCATTTTCAGCGTTAATGGCTTTGTATAAAAAAGTAAACTTCGATTTCGAATAATCGCCAATAGCAACATGTATGTTTAGTACGTCGTTAAAGTGTGATTCACGCTTAAACTCATACGAAAGATTCAATAATATCATGCCCAGCCCTTCAACATCCATCTCACTAAACCCGTAATGATGTAAAAATAATAATCTTGCTTGATGGCATAATCCAATGGTTGCCATATGGCCCAAATGCCTGCCGTAATTGATATCTGTAATCCTGACCGGGATCAACGTTGAAAAAGGATAGGTCTTATCTTTGATGTGCTGGTTGCCTTCGCTCACAAGCTTATTCTCCTTATTGGTTTATAACCGAGACAGATCTCTCATCTTACACCCATCTCTGGAATATGCCCAGAATTGAATAATATACTCATCATAATTAGGTTAACACTTGTGTAAAAAATTTCGCTGTAGTAATATCCGTTAGCGTAGGGATCGTTGTGAGAAGTGTTGGAAGTTTTCAGCATGGATCACAAGAAGGAAGACCCTCACAATAACCAGTGAAGGAAGTATGTCACATAAGCAATAACAATATATTCCTGATTTGTCAGTGAAATGGAGAGAAAACTATGCCCACATCAACCAACGTAGCACAGCAAGCAGTAGAGATAATACCAACTTTCAGTGAAAGCGCGGTGCAAATATCTGAGGCAGTTGAGCAAACGCTGCAACAGCACTTTAATGAGCTGAAACAAGAAACACCCAAGAATTTATATAAAATCGTGGTCGCAAAAGCTGAAGCCTCCCTGTTAAAGTTCGCGATGGAACAGTACCGCTATAATCAGTCTCATGTGGCACAAATACTTGGCTTAAGTCGTGGCACGCTACGGACGAAGCTACAACAGTATTTTGGCGACAAATATGTCGGCACACGTGGAAATAAAACAACTGAGTAAATAAGCGATACCACTGAAATTCACACAGGATCCATTCCTGGATCACCCGGTCACGGCCCGGGGTCGGGTCATAATGGTCTTTTGTGGTAATAGCTTGTATATTGACTTTAGCCCTACCTCGTCATCCTGCGGTCAAGCCGCAGAGCCTGCCCTGGGCCGTGACCCAGGGACGACGAGACAGAGGTGAGCTATTACATACATAGGATAATAAGACAATCGTTCACGCCCTGTCGTTCATTATAACCTGTTCGGATTCAATCAGGCCCTTGTAAGGAACGGATACGAAATAACTTCCGGTTTTGCGCTCAGGTTTATGCTAGGTTGAATTTGTTTCGATTGAGAAAAACCGCAGGACTACCGGGGTAATTTGAGGATTTTTTGATTGTCCTGAGTTGAATTAGTCAGGACAGGCGAAAAAATTCAAAATGGCGTGAAGATGAGATGCAAAACCGGAAGTTATTTCGTGTCCGTTCCTAAGCCTACAGTTTCCTCAATGACCTGCGCCAACTGTTTAGCATATTGCGAAATTTCATCCTGATCTTTGCCCTGAACCATAATACGAGTCATTGGCTCAGTCCCTGAGGGACGCAGTAAAACACGGCCATCAGAGTTTAATTTTACTTCTACTTCCCTAACTGCTTTTTGTACCAACGGATTAACAACCACTGAAGCTGGATCCTTGGTTTCAACATTGATATTAATCTGTGGCAATTTTCGAAAATCAGACTTTAAATCATGTAAGCTACAATCGCCATTATGTATCGCATACAATACTTGCAAAGCAGTGATAATACCATCACCAGTCGTCATTTTGTCTAGGCAAATAATGTGTCCTGAACCTTCACCCCCTAATTGCCAACCTTGTTTCTCCAGTGCTTCCAAAACGTATCTATCACCCACCTGGCTACGGATAAAAGGCACTTGCAACGCTTGTAAGGCAAGCTCTAAGCCGAGATTACTCATCACTGTGCCAACAATACCTCCGACTAATTTTTTCCTTTGCCAGCGATCTTTAGCAATAATATAAAGCAATTCATCACCATCTAAGATTTCGCCACAATGATCAACCATGATCACCCGATCGCCATCCCCATCAAAAGCAATGCCTAAGTCAGCTTGCTGTTGCAATACTGCTTTCTGTAACGCTTGCGGTCGGGTTGAACCACAAGCCTCATTGATATTAAAACCATTAGGTTCAATCGCAATTTCTTCAACATGAACCCCTAATTCACGAAATACATTCGGCGCAATATGGTAAGTTGCGCCATTGGCACAATCTACAATTATTTTGATACCCGCAAACCGCGTCATGGGTGGCACTGTACTTTTACAAAATTCAATATAGCGTCCCGGCGCATCATCAATGCGTGATGCTTTGCCCAAATGCACTGGATCGACAATAGACAAGGGCTTATCCATCTCGACTTCTATCGCCAGCTCTACTTGATCAGGCAACTTCCGACCATCCGCAGAAAAGATCTTAATACCATTATCTTGAAAAGGGTTATGCGACGCACTAACAACGATCCCCGCATTCGCACGTAAGGTACGGGTTAAATACGCAACGGCCGCCGTCGGCATCGGTCCCAGTAATTCAATATCGACACCGGCCGCTGATAAACCCGCTTCTAAAGCAGATTCTAAAAAATAACCGGAAATACGGGTGTCTTTACCAATGAGTACTTTGCGGCGATTGCCATTGGTTAATACTTTACCAACAGCCCAACCCAGCTTTAACACAAATTCGGGGTTGATCACCGAAGCACCAACACGCCCCCGAATACCATCCGTTCCAAAATATCTACGTTTTACAGCCATATTCAAAATATCCTTTACGTACTTAACACTGCAGTTGTCATCTTAATGACATCTACTGTTTCTTTAACATCATGTGTGCGAATTAATTTAACACCTTGTTTAACAGCAAGCACTACTAGTGCCAAACCGCCTGCCAAACGCTTTTTAATTGAGCGCTGTAATACACGCCCTATCGTCGATTTGCGTGAGACACCTAACATCAGCGGTATCCC
>JAZGGN010000263.1:0-4104 GCA_036480475.1 Gammaproteobacteria bacterium | reverse complement strand
AAAACCGGGAAGTTATTTCGTGCGCGTTCCTAAGAACCGTCATAAAATAGAGAATTTTTATATGCGTCAAGATTTAGATCCACTTTACAATAAACTCGGCTATCGATTTCAAAATCAGACATTGTTGCAAGAAGCTTTGACCCATCGCAGCATGTCTGCGGTTAACAATGAACGCCTGGAGTTTCTAGGTGATTCGATCATTAACTTTTCTATTGCTAAAACAATTTATCGTCGCTTTCCGCTGGCCAGGGAAGGGCAATTGAGTCGTTTACGTGCGAACCTGGTTAGAGGAGAAACTTTGGCACAAATTGCCAAGGAAATATCGCTGGGTGAGTATTTAATTTTAGGGCCAGGGGAATTAAAAAGTGGCGGTGATCAACGTACTTCCACGCTTGCGGATACCGTCGAAGCAATTATTGCCGCAGTTTATTTAGATGGCGGCATTGAAGCTTCTGAATCTGTGATCATGCACTTGTTTTCGCAACGCTTAAGCAAGGTGTCCTACAGCAGAGATTTGAAAGATGCCAAGACAC
This sequence comes from Gammaproteobacteria bacterium, assembly GCA_036480475.1. GTDB lineage: Bacteria > Pseudomonadota > Gammaproteobacteria > JAZGGN01 > JAZGGN01 > JAZGGN01. The sequence goes on along the minus strand of JAZGGN010000263.1, from coordinate 3,571 downwards.
AACTGCAAGAATATTTGCAGGCAAGAAGGCACCCGCTACCCACGTACCGCATTGCTGAAACCGAAGGGGATGCGCACAATCAAATTTTCCATATCGAATGTACGGTGGATGGTTTTGATTATAGGGTGAGAGGCAAAGGATCGAATCGACGCCGTGCGGAGCAGGCGGCAGCCACACAATATTTGAGTTGGTTGAAAAGTAATAAACTAGATAAGAAAGATGAGCAATATGGTTAATGAAATAAAAGTAACACCAATAACACACTGTGGCACGATTGCACTTGTTGGCGCACCGAATGTGGGCAAGTCCACTTTGCTGAACCGCTTAATTGGTCAAAAAATAAGTATTACCTCACGTAAAGCGCAAACTACTCGGCATTCAATTATTGGAGTTAACACCGTAAAAGATTGCCAAATTATTTATGTTGATACCCCGGGGATCCACTGCTGGCAAAAACGAGCCATGAACCGTGTCATGGATCGCACCGCATCAGCCGCCATGCGCGGAGTGGATGGTCTTGTATTTATGGTCAATGGTTTATTTTGGGGTGAAGATGATGATCTTGTGTTAACGCGCTTACAAAATTTCAAAGGTCCGATCATTTTAGCGATTAATAAAGTTGATTTGATCCCTGATAAAAAGAAACTGTTACCGTACTTACAGCAATTACAAGCTAAAATGAACGTTGCTAATTTGATCCCGATATCAGCTAAGCAAGGTGATAACATTGATAAATTAGAACAAGCCATGATGGCAGCTTTACCCCCTGGGACACATTTATTTGCCGCAGATCAAGTGACTGATCGCAGCAGTCGCTTTATCGCCAGCGAATTAATTCGTGAAAAGATATTTCGTTTGACAGGTCAGGAATTGCCTTATGCGAGTACAGTTGAGATCGAACAATTCAAGTTGCACAACAAAGTTTATCACATCGATGCATTAATATGGATTGAAAGACCCAGTCAGAAAAGCATGATCATTGGCAAAGGTGGCGCGCGTTTAAAGCAGATCGGTACGCAGGCACGAATTGATTTAGAAAAAATGCTCGAACAAAAAGTATTTTTAAAATTGTGGGTGAAAGTCAAGTCTGGTTGGAGCAATGATGATCACAGCCTACGTGAATTTGGTTATGGCTAGCAAGCATGGCGAAGCTCACACCATTGCAACCCGCATTTGTGTTACACAGCAAACCCTTTCGTAATACCAGTTTATGGTTAGACTTATTTACTTTAGATCAGGGGCGAGTTCATGCCATTGCCCGTGGTGGGCGACGCTCACGCGCCAGTGGCAAAATATTATTACAACCCTTTACGCCGTTACTCGTTGAGTGCGTTGGTAAAAATGATTTATTGACGCTGCGGCGTATTGAAGCGCAAACGCAAGCTTATCGCTTATACGCCAATTGTTTGATCAGCGGACTTTATTTAAATGAATTATTGCGTTGTTTACTAATACGCTTTGATCCGCATGCAAAGTTATTTCAAAATTATAGCGATACTTTAGTGCAAATGACGGATGTCACGCGGCTGGAACCGGCATTACGTCTATTTGAAAAAAATTTATTGCGTGAGACAGGCTATGGTTTACACTTGACGCATGAAGCCAAAACGCACAAAGCCATTGAACCTGATCGCTATTATCTTTATTATGCAGAAGAAGGGTTGTCACCTTGTTTGAGTGCACATGAGTCCGGTGCTTTTTTAGGACAAGACTTAATGGCCATAGAAGCCAATCAATTTACAGGTGCATCTGTATTAAGTGCGGCCAAGCGATTATTACGTATCGCTTTAACGCAGCGACTTGGGGGCAAGGAATTACATAGTCGTAAGATGTTTTTGTAATGCGTAGTGAGAATAAAAGCATAATTTTTTATAGAGACGACCATGCCTGGATTGCCCGGTCATCCCGAGTTAAATTAGTCGGGACAGGCCCGTGCAATGACGGGATGGGGAAATGAATATAGGAGTTGTTATGAGAAAGAATAAAGTTTTACTCGGAGTTAACATCGACCACGTTGCCACCATCAGGCAACAACGTGGCACTCGTTATCCCGATCCGATCCAAGCGGCCATTGAAGCCGAGCAAGCTGGCGCGGATGGTATCACTTTACACTTGCGTGAAGATCGTCGTCACATCCAGGATCGCGATGTTTACCTGCTGAAAGATATTTTACAAACACGGATGAACTTAGAAATGGCGGTCAGTGAAGAAGTCATTGCCATTGCTGAAAAAGTCAAACCAGCGCATTGTTGTATTGTGCCAGAAAAGCGTGAAGAATTAACTACCGAAGGTGGCTTGGATGTTGCTGGCCAATTACAAAAAATGCAAAGCGTGTGTCAACGTTTACAAGAAGTTGGCATTGACGTTTCACTCTTCATTGAACCCGACGTGAAACAGATTGATGCCGCCATAGAATGCGGTGCACTGACGATAGAGTTGCACACCGGCCATTATGCGCAAGATGATACAAACCAACAACAAGAATTACAACGCATCATCACCGCAGCGCAATACGCCAGCGATAAAGGCTTAATCGTTAATGCTGGGCATGGTTTACACTACCACAATGTACAAGCCATCGCGGCGATCCCACAAATTCATGAATTAAACATCGGCCATGCGATTATTGCGCGAGCATTGTTTGGCGGGATGGGGGCTGCGGTTCGAGAGATGTTTGTTTTATTGGGGCACTAGCCTTTAATTCTTTAACAGCGTTTCCAGTAGTTGATTGTGGTTTAAAGTGGTGACAACTATAACTTGAGCTATTTGAACTAGCGTTTGAACTGTCTGAGCTGGGTGAGCTGGGTGAGTTGGTACGTGGAGATGCTTCTCTTATTGGGGCACTTGAGCTGTCTGAACTGGATGAGCTGACGCTTGGGCTGACTGAATCACTTGAGCTGGCGTGCTTGTCGGTAGATATAGAGAGTTTTCTTAGCGTAGCCTCAAGTAAACTTTTGATCTTTACAAGCAGGGAGGAAGAATCTTCTTTTTCTAAATATTCATAAATTAGCTCATGATCTTTTTTTAATATCTCAAGGAGACCAGGTCTAAGTAAGTTATCATTAGGATTGTTCTCTATATATGCTATTATCAGTTGTAAGATTTTATTATTGGTCTTGGTCTCGGAGATGAATTCAAAGAACTTTTTAAAAAATTCTTCCTGATTCTGATCAAGGGGTAAACACTTGTCTTTAGGGAAAATACGGAGCTTTGCGAGTTCTGTACTTAGAATAATGTATAGTAATTTAGGATTGTTTGCTTTACGAAACATTATTGTGCGACTGTGACGGACACTTCCTGAGGCAGCACTTGATTGATTTTGAGGACTTTGCATTCTTGTAGCTGCTTCTGCTGAGGAAGAGGAAGGGCTTGTCGAGCTACTTTGGTCTTTTACTAAATGAGAACTTGGTTCTGTTGGAGATGCTAAGCTTAAAGCTGTCGTTTTATTTCCTGAGGCAGGACTTTGATATATCCTTGGTGGATGTACTATGGGACTCTGTATTGGGGTAGTAGGTAGAGCGCTTGAAGTAGGGGTTGCTGCTTTTTTCTCATCCTCATCTAAAGAAGCATG
>JAZGGN010000262.1:0-3245 GCA_036480475.1 Gammaproteobacteria bacterium | reverse complement strand
AAGGGGGCTATTTCACAGTGCCGCCAGTGGATTCCGCCCATGATATTCGTGCTGCGATATGTATAAAATTGGCTGAAATGGGGTTGATCGTTGAAACGCACCACCATGAGGTGGCGCCTGGCCAAGGTGAGATTTCTACGCGCTTTAACACTTTATTAAAGAAAGCCGATGAATTGCAAATATTAAAGTATGTTGTCCTGAATGTGGCCCATGCTTATGGTAAAACAGCAACATTTATGCCGAAGCCAATTGTTGGGGATAATGGTAATGGTATGCATTGCCACCAATCTTTAGTAAAAGATGGCCAAAATATATTTTCTGGTGATAAATACGCTGGCTTGTCTGAAGAAGCTTTATATTATATTGGTGGTATTGTTAAGCACGCTAGATCATTAAATGCGTTTACCAATCCAGGAACCAATAGTTATAAGCGCTTGGTGCCTGGGTTTGAAGCGCCAGTGTTCCTGGCCTATTCAGCACGTAATCGATCAGCGGCTATCCGCATTCCTCATGTGAGTGATCCTAAAGCACGGCGTATTGAGATACGTTTTCCTGATTCGTTGGCTAATCCTTATTTGGCGTTTTCAGCGATGATGATGGCAGGGCTCGACGGTATTAAAAATAAAATACACCCAGGCGATCCTATTGATAAAGACTTATATGACTTACCACCAGAAGAAGTAAAAGAGGTGCCGACAGTGTGTGCTGATTTGGAGCAAGCCATAGAAGCGTTAGCGGCTGACCATGACTTTCTGCTACAAGGGGATGTTTTCAGTGTGGACTCTATTGGTAGCTACATTGAATTAAAGCGTGAAGAAATCACGCGCTTGAGAATGACGACACATCCTGTAGAGTTTGATATGTATTATAGTTCTTAAGGTTGGCAACTGTTTTTCTAGGATTATGGTATCACTGCTGGTTTTATTGCTATTGCTGTCGTTTACTGCCCATGCTGCAATATATAAATGGATTGATGATGAGGGTGTCACGCATTTTTCTGATCAGCCACAAGCTGTCGGTGCACAACAAATCACTGTCTTGTCACTGCAGTCTTATCAATCGTCACAGCCATTATTAGAGCCCCCTTTTACACAAATTGAGTCTGCAGATGAAATATCCTCTGCTTATCAATCAATTATGATCACAGCACCGGCAGATCAAGCCACGCTGCGCAATAATTATGGCACCGTGAATGTCAGTGTGTCATTAGAACCTGCTTTAGTGGCGAATGATCGCTTGCAACTATTATTAGATGCTGTGATTATCGAACAACCGCAACACACAATGTCATTCTATTTAGAAGGGATCGATCCGGGAACACATGAATTAAGTGTGCAAGTGATCGATAGTGCGGATCAAGTAATTGCCGAAAGTGAGGCAGTGACTTTTTATTTGCACCGGTTTTTTATCAAAAATTAGGATTATACTGCGACTTGCGCTTTAATATGAGGATGAGTTTGATAATCGACAATTTCAAAATCATCAAATTGATAGTCAAAAATGGAGGCAGGTCTGCGTTGTAGGTGTAATTGTGCGGGTGGGTAAGGTTGCCGACTCAGTTGTTGTTGTGCTTGCGTTAAGTGGTTCAGGTAAAGATGGCAATCACCTCCTGTCCAAATAAATTCACCGACGTTCAAGTCACATTGTTGCGCGATCATATGGGTGAGTAAAGCATATGAGGCGATGTTGAAAGGCACACCAAGAAAAGCATCGGCAGAGCGTTGGTAAAGTTGGCACGATAATTTACCGTCAGCGACATGAAATTGAAATAAAATATGGCAAGGTGACAAGGCCATTTTAGATAATTCACCGACATTCCAAGCATTGACAAGTAAGCGACGTGAGTCTGGATCAGTTTTGATTTGTTCGATGAGCGTCGAAATTTGATCGATAGTTTGGCCATCCTCTGCCTGCCAGGCGCGCCATTGTTGGCCATAAACGGGCCCCAAATTGCCCTCGTTATCGGCCCACTCATCCCAGATCCGAACGCCATTTTCATTCAAATATTGAATATTGGTGTCACCGCGCAAAAACCACAGTAACTCATAAATGATACTTTTAAGGTGTAACTTTTTAGTGGTTACTAATGGGAAGCCAGCTTGTAAATTAAAACGCATTTGATAGGCAAAAACACTGAGTGTTCCTGTTCCTGTGCGATCTTGTTTTTCTATACCTTGTGTTTGTATATGTTGTAGAAAATTTAAGTATTGTTGCATGACTTATTTTTAAACGACCAGACAAATAGAATAATACCAGCGGTGATCATCAGTGAAGATAATAATTGCCCCATAGTCAACCAGTTAAAAGCGATGAAACCCAATTGTGGATCGGGCTGGCGGAAGAATTCGACAAAAAAACGAAAACCACCATACAATATTAAAAATAATGCGGAGATCATGCCGCGCGGTTTTGGCTTGGCTGAAACCCACCATAGAATAACAAACAGTAATACGCCTTCAAGTAAACCTTCATAAAGCATCGAAGGATGGCGTGGCTCAGGGCCAACGTGCGGAAATACCATGCCCCAGGGCACCGTCGTAACGCGTCCCCATAATTCGCCATTAATAAAGTTACCGATGCGTCCTACAGCTAAGCCGAAGGGGACCAGTGGTGCGATGAAGTCAGTGATATCCAAGTAATGTTTTTTTTGTTTGTGGCTAAACCACCATAAAGCAAGTGCGACCCCAACTAAGCCACCATGAAATGCCATGCCACCTTGCCAGACGGCAAAAATACTAAAAGGGTTGCTGATAAAATTGGCAAAATCATAAAATAATACATAGCCGACACGTCCACCAACAATGACGCCAATGGCTGCAAAAAAAATCAGATCGCCCACTTGTGTTGATGTCCAGCGACCATCAGATTTTTTGGCTCGCCATAAGCCCAATAGCCAAGCGCCGGCAAAACCGAGCAAATACATGATGCCGTACCAGTAAATACTGAGCGGCCCAATTTCGATGGCAATGGGGTTAATGTAGGGATAGATTAACATGCTGATTTTAGCTCCATAACATCCGCACGCCAGTTAAAAATACAAAGAGTGCGAAGAAACGTCTTAAAATATTTGTTGGTAAATGATACGCTAATTTTGCCCCAATCGGTACGCTTAACATGCTGATGATAGCAATAACGCCTACCGCAGGCCAATAGATATAGCCGCTGCTCCATGCGGGCAAATCCAGTTCATTCCAGCCCGTTATCAAATTGGTGGTACTGCCAACCACAGCGATTGTGAAGCCACA
>JAZGGN010000261.1:0-4572 GCA_036480475.1 Gammaproteobacteria bacterium | reverse complement strand
TTATTGGACTTTGGACAAAGTTCCCCCCTCCCTTGAAACGGCAGCCATCCTTGGCGGCCTATATCAATCCAAGTTAGAGCAGCTCAAATATATCTGCCAAAGTAGATAGCAGGATAGAACCATCCGCAGAATTCCACATTTCTCAAGCACAAAAAAATCTTATAAAAGCACATATTTTTCAAAAAAACCCTTGACCTAGGGTTCAAAAAAAGTTTTCGCCCTGTTAACAGGGCGTGTTTTGCAAGCAAATAATAAAATTTAAATGCGAGACAAAACATGATAGCTAAACTTAAACAATTTCGAGAAACCCTGTATGCGCTTTTTCCTAAACGTCGGGATGCCATAATGAACTTGTTAGATGCACTAACCAGCTATGGACAACACTGTCACAGCGTCGTTGAACTGAGTCAAGCCGCTTGTTTTGAGCGACAATATAGCAGCATCACTGATGCCATCGCCGATGGCCTTACTCAAGTGGATTGGCAAACTGTGATGAAGCTCATTTATAAAACCACAACGCCCACGACAGATAATCAGATAAACCGATTTTTAATCGACTGCACTTGCCAACCTAGGCCTTATGCACATAAACTGGCAGACAGAACGATAACTCATGCACCGAACCCTGCCCCTGGCAATAAGCCTATTTGTGTTGGCCATCAATATTCAGTCATCACCTTACTGCCAGAAACACAAGCAGAACGAGATAAGCATTGGGTTATTCCTCTGGCAGCAGAGCGAGTCAATAGCACACAAAAAGGCAATGAGGTTGGGATGCAGCAAATAATCGACTATATTGATACGCTTGGGCTACAAGACCAATTATCCATTAGTATTGCTGACTCACTATATGGCACACAGACTTGTCGTATGACTGCCAGCACTCAAAAAAATCTTATCCATCTATTTCGTCTCAATAGTAAGCGCAATCTATTTTGTCCGCCTAAAGCAACTGGACTACTGCGAGGTCGTAAAAAAGAATTTGGGGACAAAATGGCATTAAGCAATCCTAACACACATCCTACTTGTGATGAGCAAGCTCAAACCACCTGGGTCAGCCGTCGAGGCAAAAACTATCAGGTAACGATCCAATGTTGGCGTAATATGTTAATCCGAGGCTCAAGGAAATTTCGTTCATCGCAGCATCCACTAAATTTACTGTGTATACGTGTCTGTGATGAACAAGGGAATGCGCTATTTAAACGTCCACTATGGCTCGGGGTCTTTGGTCAACGTCGCGATGAGCTAGACTTAATTGAATCTTATCAAAACTATACCCAACGATACGATATTGAGCATTTCTTCCGTTTCGGCAAACAAAATTTATTGATGGCGTCTTATCAAACGCCCGACCCCATACATGAGCAACAGTGGTGGCAACTGTGCTTACTTGCTTATAATCATCTGTATTTAGCTAATGCCCTCGTCCCTTTGTTACCTCGTCCTTGGGAACGCTACTTACCTGAGTTTCAACAGCAGGAGGATAAGAATTTATTGCTTTCTCCTTCGCACACGCAACGTGGTTTTAGCAAAGTACTGGAGCAAGTCGGCTCTCCTGCGGCCCTCTGTGTGACTAGAGACAAGGCGTGTGGTAGGGTCAAAGGTGAGAATGGCTTAAAAAGAGATAAACATCCGATCATCTTTAAAACTAAAAAAACCTCTGAAACAAAAGATAAAAGCATTCTTTCAAGCTCTGAATCTACGAGCATTTCCGCCAACCCCCAAACAATTGAAACCCTCATCAATAGCGTCCGCTCTACTATCATCAATCTAGATATTTCTCCTGAAAAATTTGCGCAAATGCTCATTGATTCTGGGTAATCCCTCTTATTCTTCGTCTATCTGTGAGTGTCTATTGAGCAGCCATGGGGTGCAACAGGTGAACTTTGTCCAAAGTCCAATGGTTATGTATCTGACCTGTACAGATCTTTATCTGAAAAACTATACATGTTCTTCCCCGTGGCTCGCCCCAAGTATAGGTTGTCGGCAAAGCCACGTGAAAAGCCATGAGGTCTTTTCTACATAGAGACGATATTCCCCAGGCCCTACTCTTAGAATATAGACTTACTCGTAACGGTCTTTTTTTAGAAACATCGCTGATGCTTGCTGACTACGTAAGCTTTGCCAGTTTCTTTCTTCGGTGTGATTATAGTTTTCGGAGGAAAGGCGAACTGGTTTCAGGTGCGGTTGTGGCTTTACTGGCGTTTGGTCTGGCGTGAGAAGTGCAAATGGATCATGGTCGTCGAGGGAAGGCAGATCAATCCTCGGGAACTCGCCTGGCCTTAGTCTGAGTCTGGAGGTGTAAATATCCTCGAACAAGCGCCCTCTGAGGGCGTTTAAAAAGCTTTCTAATCCCATAGTCAACTTTTGGTATATATTTAGATTAAGTTCAAATGATTTGCTATTGCTAAGTTCTTCCTGCCTTTTAGCGGATAGCCATTAATTACTTAATGTGGCTTGTATAGTAGTAGTAATTATTTAATTTTGTCAAGTAAGATAGAAGATGGCCTGTATTGCTTGTTAAATAATTATCTTGTTGGTTTAATTAAGAATAGTTAAGAAGGGTCTGTCTTAGAAATTTGTTGAGAAATACATAACCCCGAACTGGACTTACAGCAATAAATCTTCTACTTGCTGCACAATTAATAAATTATCAATGACTGTAAAGTGCTTATTGAAGGAACATAGAGCACAGCCATGCTGTAAAGCACTTGCCCCGATCCACATATCGTTGGTAGGGATGGGCGCACCTTTTTTACGTAGCGACGCATAGATATGGGCATATTGTATTGCTGTATTTTCATCCACAGGGTACACATATACGCGAGAAGAGCTTAAAAATTTATTTAATTCTTGCTGATTTTTTTTCGTCTTTGTGCCGATAGCAAAGCCTGCTAATAATTCACCAAGTATGACGGGAGTGAACCCGATGATATCAACCTGTTGAATGATTGCAATAATTTCTGGATTGCCATGTTTAAATGCGGCATAACCGTTGGTATCTAAAATAATTTGTTTCAAGACCAAAGCGCTTCATCAATTTTTTCAAAATCAGAGAGGCTGTTTAGAAATTTATCTGCCTCTTTTTTATCCCATGTTCCAGCATATTTATCCAGCTCATGATAAATTGGCTTATGACGCTCGTGTACTAACCCTAAGCCGCGACGCAATAGCTGTAGAATTAATGTATTCACGCTGATATGGTTCGCTTTGGCCTCTTGCTTCAAGTGTTCCATGATTAAATCATCAGTCACACGCAAATTAATGTTCGCCGACATTTAGTACCTCCTAGAAGTATTATATCGATATCATTAAATAATACTACCTATTTGTGCTTTTTACAAGCTTAACCTGAATTCTGCAGTTTCTTTGTTATTTTATGGCACCATACCTCAACTCACACTACAATAATCAGATAATGAATAAAATCACGATGCCGCAAATTACCCGATCGGTCACCATTGCCATGGTGGCTGGTTTAATCATAGGTCTGTTGCTTCATTGGCAGATGATGTTTTATCCTTGGATTGAAACCAGCATCGTCGTCGTTTTAGATATCGGCGGGCAAGTGTTTTTGCGTTTATTACAGCTCATCGTCGTGCCGTTAGTTTTTGTTTCTATTATCTGTGGGATTAATCATTTAGGCAGTGGCAAGCGCTTAGGCAGCATCGGCATTAAAACCCTAGTGTTATTTCTATTAACTTCAGCCATTGCATTGATCATTGCCTTGAGCTTGGCACAATTATTTGAGGTGGGTTCAGGGATCCACTTGAATCAGGCCAGCCGTGAAGTGGTCGAGGGGATTTCACGGCAACAGGATTTCATCAGCTACTTTATTCCCAGCAATATCTTCCAAGCGATGGCAGAAGGGCAAATGCTGCCTTTAATTATAGTAACCATTATTATTGCTTACGCTATGATGCACGCTGGCAGTGCTGGTAAAGCCATTCTCGTGGCCATCGAAAATATATATGCCATCATCTTGCAGATCTTAAAATTCTTAATTTACCTCACCCCTTATGGCGTGTTTTGCTTAATGGCCAAATTATTTGCTTTATCTGGCTTAGAAATTATTGGGCCATTACTGAAATACAGCGTTGTGATGCTACTTGCCATTGCCCTCCATCTCCTATTTTTATCTTACGGCTTATTGTACTTATGGCGAAAACTCAACCCCATCCTCTTTTTCCGTAAAATGGGAGCGGCGATGATGGTTGCATTTACCACCTCAAGCAGCAACGCAGCCATTCCCTACACATTGGACTCCCTGCAGCGGAAACTAGGCGTCAGTGACAAAGTTGCCGCATTTACTGTGCCTATCGGTGCGACCATGAATATGGATGGCGGCGCTATTTTCCAGGGTATGGCCGTGGTCTTCATTGCAAATGCCTTTCATATTGATTTATCGCTCATCGACTATGCCACCATCATTGCTATTGCGACCTTGGCGACCGTTGGCACCGCTGGTGTGCCTGGTGTGGGTGTGCTCACCTTAGCCTTAGGGATCTCAAATTAAATAACTCCCCATAGAAAAACTTGATATACTTCACCTCAACCCATGAGCAGAAGTAG
>JAZGGN010000260.1:0-12436 GCA_036480475.1 Gammaproteobacteria bacterium | reverse complement strand
TAGGTAGTTGCTTATGTTTTGCTGTGTGGTATAAGGTCGAGATACAGGATGTACTACTATCAATAGCAATAACGCGTGCGCCTTGTTTTGCTGCAAGCAGGGAGAAAACGCCTGTATTACAACCAAGATCAGTCACAGTTTTGGGGTTAACACGCTGTAATAGATTTTCGACAATTTGTATTTTTTTATTTTTATCAATACCTTGAGGTATATCCTGGTAGTAATTTTGCCAGATATCATCAGTGGGGCTTACTGAGGCGCGATCAATTTGCTTAAGCAAGCGTTTAAAAAAACGACGTCTAATTGCTTTAGATACCGTAGCACCTTGGGCGGCGATTTTGTGCATTTTCTCTTTTAATCTATGTTGTCGTTGAATCAATTGATTGAGGTGATAAGAAAGCGTGAAGCCGGGATGAGACAAGCGATAGAACCCGGATGTATGCTGATAAAAATCTTCTAAGCTTATTCCATTGATATTATCGAGCAAATGAAGCCTTGCTATTTTGTCTTTTTTCATTCTTGCTAAACTTAAAGGGCGTTGGAAAAATGCTTGATACTGTGGATACGCAGGCCACAAATAACGTTTATCTTCAGGGACAATTGAAGTGAAATCCACAAAAATAGGCTTGGTTCCATCAAACACTATATTCCAAGGGTAAGCATCTTGAAGCATTAAACCTTGCTCAATTAATTCAAGTGATAGGTGTAATGTTTGCCGCGCTGCATCTTGCAACATTTCTGGACACCATTCAGTACAAAAAGTGATGGGTTTAATCTTTTCATGTTGAATGGTAAGTTGGCCTTTTAATTGTGGTAAATCGAGTCTAACAGGAGCGCTAGGAACTAAACCAAGCTGATCCACCAAGCGTTTTATGGTACCGTTATCGAATAATTGCTGGTAAAACGACTTCACATGGGGGTGAATGGCTCGGTATAATTTGCCATTCAGATGGAATAGAAAGCCATTTGGATCCACATACGAGGAAGGATCGACTGTTAGTCCGTCTTTAGATAGCGTCATTGCATTTGCGGCAGAGAGACTGGGCTCTACTTGCTGTTGATTATCCATTAATTTATACCCTCTCCAGAGCGTCACGATGACAGATTATTCAGCCTATAACACTGTGGTGGGTATAAGTTACTTTAAGTCTGTATCACTTGCAGGTTTTTGTGCATTGTTAATGTCAGAAGAACTTATGGGCTGCTCTTCCTCTGGCTGCTTATTGCCTTGTAGCCAAGATTTAATATATTGCCATGGCTTGAGGACCCAAGCGGTTACAAAGCCAAATATGACAACATACATCCCTTGAAAAAGAGCCCCTATGATCCCTGGGTCAATATAAGCAAATGCTAACGTTGGAGCGAAGATCAATATTAGTGCGAATGTTATTTTCTTTGCGAACATCATGTGTCTCCCTAATCACTATGCACTGCGCATAATACTGAAATACTGCTGGTGATGCAATTTTTATTCGGATGATGTTATTAGAGTAATGCCTCAGCTGATTTTCTATTCAAGGTGTTAGATTAAGTGCAACAAGTAAGCAAAGATTTCACTGTCATAAAAAAACATTTATTCTTGATTATAGTGACAAGGGTAGGTTACCAGAGGTATAAGGAGCAAATTATTGATACAGCACGTGTACTAAAATCCATATCTACCCCAAATTAGTTGAAAATTGAGGCGAATTGTATAACGCGTGCCATTCAGTCAAACTGTATCAGTGCTAATAATTAGGCAAATATGATTGAATATCTGTTGACCGTTAATACCTTAAGCTAAGATTAAAGTACAGCCTCAGATTTTGTCCTCTCTCGGATTGTTGACGGTAGCTGTGAGCTTGGGTACTATACCTTCTCCTCACGGAAAAAACAGGTGATGGGCATTATCAAGCAGACGTAGAATACTAGGGTTTGGATGGAAAGTTACATTCTGGCTTGGCTCGAAAAGAAAATTACTGTGGGTTGCAAAATTTTTTCTTGGGTAATTGAAGAGGGTATATTCAATGCGATCAAATAAAAAAATTGATAAATTTTTTGTGTTTTTTTTAGCTGTGGTGGCTAGTTCTCCAGCTTATGCCTATATTGACCCAGGCAGCGGTAGTATTATACTGGCGTCTGTCGTTGCTGGGTTTGCGATGCTGAGGGTAGCTGGGAAACTTTATTGGAGAAAATTGTGTACTTTTTTTTCCAGAGACAAAAGTGCCAGTGAACCGCAAGCAGAATCAGGTAAATTGACTAAGGATGATGATAGAACTGAAAGCTAGGCTTTTGCTTTTGACATTTTCAAGATATCAAGCAAAGCTAATGCGCCCATCTTGCCACTTTTCCCTATGTTAAAGATCCACTGTTTTCGTGCCGTAATAATTTTTTCATGAAAACTTGCACTGTTTGCTGTTAACGCTCTTATTGCCTGAGGGATCTGTGCCAGTTGATCGCTTGCGATCACTTGGCCAATTTGTGACCTGAGTGTTTCTTCTAATACTGGGAGACTGAGCTGGGAATGTTCAGGATTGTTGATTTTTGGGGGCACATCGATAAATAGCACCGGTTTTTCTAATCCGAATGCATAATCAAGCGCAGCACCCGACCAATCGCTGATCATTAGGTGGGATTGTAGTAATGATGCTTGAGAGCTAATGTTTTCATCCAAGGTAATATTGGGATGGTGCGCATATTGATTTTTTATCTGTGTCCATAATTCGGTTTTTAGTTTACGAGTCTGCGGATGAGGTCGTATGATGATTTTGAATTGTGCAGACAGCAATATGTTAATGACTTCTGAGCCAATAGTTTCTAAAATAGCATGCGTCCCCCAAGTTGGCGCGAGCAGAACGTGGATTGGACCGTCTTTTGGCTGGGAATGTTGGTTTTTTTCTGCAAGTATTGTATCCAGTCGGGCATAACCGTGTTCGATTAATTGTTTTTGCCTTAATTGGTAATGTTGCTCAATTTTTCGGATCTCATCTTTATGGTGTGGCCCGACGCAAAAAATAGAGTCAAAATGATCAAATGCGCCTTTTCTATAAGCCCTGTGGCAGCTCACGATGGCATGATGTATGTAAGCAACATGCTGTGTTTGTGGCGAGCGTTTAATGTGAAATGTATTAAGGTCAGGCATGGTCATCACTAGCAGTTTCGTTTTTAAAGAAGCGAAAAAAATGGTTCGAATCGTGCCACTACCAATGACAAAGCCGTGATAGTTAGGATCCTGAATAGATAAGCCTGGATCTGAAGGATCAGAGGTGACATAAGCCAGTGCTTGCTTGTTATTATTTAGCAAGTAACGAATGATGGGTTCCAAGTAAGTCCAGTAGTCCCGACCTTCGCTATAAAAGACCAACGCACGCTTTTCTTCGGGTAATTTTAAAAATTTTCGATACTGAGTAAAATATTTGCAGTTTGATAATATTTTCATATTGATCTCTTAAGGTTCAAATCTAAGCTATGAGAAGTGTCACAGCATGTGATGGGTGTAATTTATATGACGACAGGCCCCTAGTATGTCGAAGTGCTTGTTCCCTGGTAGCAGCGTATGCAATAATTGTGCCAAATAGCAAGGTTGCAGTTTTGATTAAGCTTTCTGGGTTTAAACCTAAATTTGGCTAAAGCCGTAAGTGTGATCCTAATTTCCAAAGGACTTACTTGTCAACTACCATAGCATGTGTGTTTCTGGGGTTGTGATGTGAGGAGAGTAGAATGATCCCCTGTCAAGATTTTTACAATTTTTTGCAGCGTCACGATATTGATTTTTTTAGCGGCGTGCCTGATTCGTTGCTGAAATCGTTTTGTGCTTATGTGAGTGATCATGCCAGTCCGAGCCAGCATATTATTGCTGCCAATGAGGGGGCGGCGGTTGCTTTGGGGATCGGTCATCATTTGTCTACCAAAAAGATACCGCTGATTTATATGCAAAATTCAGGTTTGGGCAATGCGGTCAATCCCTTATTGTCACTCGCTGATAGTCGTGTTTACCAAATACCCTTGCTATTGCTCATCGGTTGGCGTGGGGAGCCGACGATTAAGGATGAACCACAGCATAAGGCGCAAGGGGAAGTCATGCTGGATATGCTATCATCGATGAATATCAATTACACGATACTGTCTCCTGACTTTGATGTTAGCGCAAGATCACTGACTGAAGTGATTGCAGCATTAAAACAGCAGCAGTCTATCCACGCGCTCATCGTACGCAAAAATACTTTTTCACCGTATGTCTTGCAGAATGGTTCTTCGTGTTCATTGGCTTTAACCCGAGAAGAGGCGGTGAAAGTTTTAATTGATCAGTTTGATGAAAAGTGTGCGATTATTGCAACGACAGGGATGTTATCACGCGAATTATTTGAATGCCGAGCGGTTTTATCCCAAAACCACTGCCAGGATTTTTTAACGGTGGGGGGCATGGGCCATGCTTCTCAAATTGCCCTGAGCGTCGCTATGCACAAACCAGACAAGTCGGTGTATTGCTTAGATGGGGATGGTGCTGCACTCATGCATTTAGGGTCTTTAGCCATTGCTGGGCAGCGTGCAGGCTCTAATTTTAAGCACATATTAATTAACAATGGGGCGCATCAATCGGTTGGCGGACAACCGACAGTGGGCTTTGATATTGATTTTTGTGATTTGGCAAAGTCATTAGGGTATCAATATGTGGCACGGGCAACGAGCCATCAAGAAATTATTGATGCATTGCGCGCAATGCAGGGTAAGCTTGGGTTTTTAGAAATACAAGTGAATCAATCATGCCGTACTGACTTAGGAAGGCCAACGATCACCCCGGTGCAAAGCAAAGAACTTTTTATGGCGTTTTTAAACTGATGGCGCAGGTATGTCATATTGGTGCAGGGTGTCTACACCATATTCAAGAAATAGTGGCAACGCATGGTTCTGCAAGAATTTTCTTTGTGGTCGGCCAGCAGTCTTTTGTTGCCTCAGGGGCAAAACAAATTTTGTCTGCATATTGCAAAGCATTAGAGTATTGTATATTCGATAATTTTTCTAAAAATCCCAAGTTAGAGGATGTGATAAGAGGCGTTAATGTTATTTCGCATTTTCAAGCCGACTTGGTTGTTGCCGTAGGTGGTGGCAGTGCACTAGACATGGCTAAGTTAATTAATGTGTTTCATGCACAAAAGAATGCGAGTTATATGGACATCATTCAAGGGCGGGCAAAGATCTTAAATAAGCCGCTTCCTTTAGTGGCCGTACCGACAACCGCAGGTTCAGGCAGTGAATCAACCCATTTTGCGGTTGTCTATGTGGATAATAAGAAATACTCAGTGGCTGATGAGTTAATGTTGCCGAATTATGCCATTGTGGATGCTGAATTATCGGCGAGTATGTCTGCTCAATTGACGGCGATAACTGGGATGGATGCCTTATGCCAGGCGATTGAATCTTATTGGTCGGTTGGCGCGACGGACGAAAGCAAAGCATATGCAGCTCAGGCAATCACGCTTATTAAAGGTTTTCTCGTTAAGGCTGTGCGTGAAGGCAACGCTGAATCACGCAGTAAAATGGCTTATGCGGCAAATTTAGCAGGTAAAGCAATCAATATTTCGAAAACCACCGCACCACATGCGCTCTCTTATGCTTTGACGAGTTATTTTGGTATTCCACATGGCCATGCTGTTGCTTTAACCTTGCCAAATTTTTTCATGATTAACGCCACCTTGGATAATGTGGAAATCAATGATCCTCGTGGAAAAGAGTATGTGCTCGATACGATGAACAATTTATACGAGATGCTTGGTTGTAAATCTGCGCAAGAAGCTGCCCATTGGATTAGGCAGACCATGCACCAAATTGACTTGCCTGTTAGTCTTTGTGCCTTGGATATTGAACCGATGATTGCAATGGATAAGGTGGCTGCTAACCTCAATTATGAGCGATTGAAGAATAATCCTGTGGTTATAACACCAGAAATTATTGGCAATATTTTCAGCGAATTCGATAATTTTTAATCTAAAAAATCCTTAAGGTTCAGTATATTAATCGATCACAGTAGATGTTAACTGCTTTTTTTAGGTTAAAGAGACATTTCATTGTGATTTTGTGCATTGTCCTTTAAGATGGTGCAGGTTTAGATTGAGTGCGAGGGTGGTAAACACTGTGAAGGCTATTATTATTGCGGCAGGAAAAGGTTCAAGGTTGTCTGAACAGACCAAAGACACCCCAAAATGTATGTTGCATGTTGGTGGCAAGCCTATTATTGAGCACCAAATGGAAATATTTTCTCACCATGGGATAAAGGATATCGCTGTGATCAAGGGGTATATGGGACATAAGATTAATTACCCACAGCTCTTTGAATTTCATAATAAGAATTATGAAAAAAATAATATTTTAGGTTCTCTTATGAAAGCAGAAGAATTTTTGGATGATGATGTCATTGTCTCTTATTCTGACATAATTTACTCATCTAATGTTGTTGCAGCACTTTTGCAGGCAGAGGAACAAATCTCTGCCGTGGTTGATGTAGATTGGCGACAAAAATACATAGGAAGGGACAGTCATCCAGAAAGTGAGGCAGAAAAGGTACGACTAAATGGTCGCCATGAAGCAATAGAGTTTGGTAAAGTGGTTGAAGGGTGTGAAGAAGAGATTGGTGAATTTATAGGTTTATTTAAATTATCAAAAGAGGGTGCTTTTATTTTTAAACAAGCATTCAATAGTGCCTATAGCAATTTTAGAGATAAGCCTTTCATGCGTGCCGCCAAGTTTGAGCAAGCCTATGTTACGGATATGCTATCATATCTTATCTCAATGGGTGAAAAAGTGCATTGTACGGTTATTTCAGAAGAGTGGCGTGAGATTGATACGGAACAGGACTTGACGGCTGCACGTCAGTGGATAGAAGCGATGGAGTTATTATGAGTCATTTAAAAGCACAAGGCGCATTGATTTTAAGTGAGTTGAATGACTTGAAAAGGACCGTTGGATCTTGTGCAACAGAACTTGATTGGGATAAAAATGAAGTTGAGCGTATCGTAAAAGGGGACGCGCATCAAGATCTTGTCAATAAATTTATTGATGCGTTTGCAGCGTTTTATCCAGTGAATAAGTCTAATTTAATCTTGTGTGAAAGTGATTGTGAAAATGGCGTTAAGATATTTACATTAGAACAATCCAGGGTCTCTGCACGGGTTTTTGATCGAAAGGATCATCAAGCAAGATATACGCCCTATTATGAATATTGTGATACCGCCACTTCTGCGTTGAGTGCTTATCGGCCCGAATGGATTAAACAGTTAAGAGTTGTAGAGGATAATGACCCATACAACCTTGATGTGGCATACAACAATGGTCATCTTATGCATCAAGTCACTTTTTTTGTAGGGCCAGTCAACTTCTATTATATGCACGACGGTAAGAAAGTTTGTGAGGTGATGAATACAGGAGATTCAAATTATATCACACCCTTTTGTCCACATAGTTTTACGACTCGCAATAGTGATGAAGAAGCTTATATTATTGCGGTAACTTTTGGTGCCAATGTAAAAAGAGCCATTGAAGAATTGTATCATCTTGGTGCAAGCAGGAGTGGTAAGTATATCATCGATACTTGTGATCCGGCGCAAGGTGTACAGGATCTGCTGGATTATCATTTAAATAATGCAAGAAAAAACAGACACACTTTGCAGGAATGGATGGATCAAGCAGAGATCAAGATAAATGTTTTAGATAGGCAGTATCAATTAGACGAAGAAGCGATAAAAGTAATTGCCGAAATGCTTAACTTAAATATTACGGATTTTATGTTTTCGGTGGCTTCATCAGAGGATGAAGTTATTATTAAAAAGACGGTTTCAAGTGAAGCTTATGTGTATCCTGCTCCCTCAGATCCCAAATATAAAATTTGGCCGTTAGCAGGCACAAAAAAACTGCCATTAGTGCGTGCATCTCGGATCGAAATTCTTCAACAGGAATGTGCATTTTCCCCCGATTTTTCTTTAGGGCTTCATACCTACCTGTTTAACTATGGAGACTACCCTTGTGGATTTGTTTGGAAGTATAATGATGAAATTCACACCGTAATTTTGAATCCAGGTGATTCTATCTATGTGCAGCCGTTTGTTGAGCATCTGTTTTACAAAGTTAGCACTGAAGTTCCTCAGATATTCAGCGTTGGTATTCCTGGCGCTATTTCTTTTGAGGTACAAAAGGAATTATCGAATTTGAAAGATATCAATCGTACCGTATTTGAAACACAATGCTGGTTTAACTAGAGTAAAATTATGTCTATAGTCTACATGGCCTTAAGCGCGGATTTTTTCCATTCTGGCCACTTAAAAATTATTAAAAAAGGCCAAGCCTTAGGGGAATTAATTGTTGGGGTGCTCACTGATAAAGCAGTTGCCAGTTATAAAAGAGCACCAGTGCTGAGTTATGATCAAAGAAAAGAGGTTGCTGAAAATATTAAAGGCGTGTCTCAAGTCATCCCTCAACATAGCTTTAGTTATATTGAAAATTTGGAATCGCTTAAGCCTGATTACGTCATCCATGGGGATGATTGGAAAATTGGTTTTGGTTGTAAGATCCGAGAGGAAGTTATTAAGACTTTAGATAAATGGGGTGGTGAACTTGTTGAGTTACCTTATACTCCTGGGCTTTCTTCTTCATACATTGCAGAGGATTTACGGCAAAAGGGCATTAATGCTGTGAATCGCCAGGAAAGCCTGCGGCATTTACTTGACATTAAGCCGGTACTTAGAATGTTAGAGGTGCATAATGGTTTAACTGGATTAATCGCTGAGAAAACCAAAGTGGATAATGACAATGGCTTGCTTGAATTTGATGGCATGTGGGAAAGCAGTTTGACAGATTCAGTCTCCAAGGGTAAGCCGGATAATGCGTCTGTAGATATGTCATCACGAGTCAGCACAATAGAACAAATTCTTGAAGTAACGACAAAACCCATTATTGTAGATGCGGATAATGGTGGACTGAATGAACATTTTAAATTTACGGTACGTACCCTAGAAAGACTCGGTGTTTCTGCCATCATCATAGAAGATAAGATCGGTGCGAAAAGGAATTCTCTTTTTGGGACCGAGGCTTCTCAGCAACAGGATTCATGTGAAAATTTCTGTGAGAAAATACGAGTGGGCAAAAATGCTCAAGTTTCACCTGCTATGATGTTGATAGCCCGTGTCGAAAGTTTAATTCTAAAAAAGGGGATGGATGATGCACTGGCTCGTGCGAAGCAATATGCTGGTGCGGGTGCAGATGGTATTATGATCCACAGTTGTGAAAAGACACCTGATGAGATTTTAGAGTTCTGCGCGAAGTTTCGAGTGTTTTCTAAGGATATTCCACTCGTTGTTGTGCCTACTTCTTATAATATAGTCACTGAAGCGGAGTTATCTCAAGCAGGCATAAATATTGTCATCTATGCAAACCATATGCTCAGAAGCGCTTACCCAGCGATGGTACAGACTGCTGAATCTATTCTAAAGCATGGCAGGGCGCATGAAGTTAGCGATCTTTGCTTGCCTATTAAAGACATACTCAACTTAATTCCAGTAAGTTGAATCTAGGGTATGTGGTTAATTCTACACTCTGTAGCGAATTGACGACACGCCGTCCTATAAGCTATTACGACATTATTAGCGGCCAGATTTAGGTTTAGCAAACATGGGTTGCTTGCGCTCCAATTTTAAATAAAAGAAGCTAAGCAGTGCCAGTGCGATCGTGACACAGACAATTAAATTTTGCGGGTTCATAAAGGCATAAAATGCGAGTGACCCTAATATACAATTAATGGCAGATACAGCCAGTAAAATTTTTGTATGTGACCAGCCAAGTAGCAGTAAACGATGATGATAAAAATAAGAATAGTGTGGCTTATACCATTTTTCGCCAGCCATCATGCGGCGGAGCAGTGTAATTGTTGCATCAAAGGCAAATACGCCATAGATGATGAGCCAAATCAAGGCCGGCAAACCATATTGTTTTTCACCGATGAGTGCAAATGCCGCCACTAAAAAGCCCAGAAATGTGCTGCCCACATCGCCCATATAAATCTTTGCTGGTGGCCAATTCAAAATGATAAAGCCAATCATCGTCGCGACTAAGAAAAGATTGATCAACATCAAATAATTTGCGCCGCTTAACCAAAAGAATAGGCTACCCATGCTAAAAATAAAAATGGCTTGCATACTAGCAATGCCGTCAACACCGTCCATAAAATTGTACAGGTTAATTGACCAGGCAATGGCAACGATGGCCAGCAGGCTACCAACGCCTCCTAGATAAAGGTAATGTGTGCCTAAGGATAGCTGGGGAAAACCACCGATGGCATAGACCAAAGTAGTTGCCACTAAAAGATGTACCGCCAATCGTGTCCATGCAGAGATTTTGTACAAGTCATCTATGAAGCTAATGGATAAGATCATCACTGACCCAGGTAAGAATAGGAAGAAATAAGAATATGACCAATCGGTCAGTACGATTGCGCCGAAGCAAGCCAGTAACCACACGCAGGCAAACACAGCACCGCCACCCAGAGGAATAGGTCTAGTATGGTGAGAGCGGAGATTTGGTGTATCAACGATGCCCTTGGATAAGGCAAATTGTTTGTAGCTAAATACCAACAGGTACGCTAGCGCCGATAGACTGAATAGTAATATGATGACTTCTGCGACCATTTCTTACACTTCTTAATAAGTATTAGGTAAGATTCTATCATTTTATGAAGGGAATGCCACATTCTTTTGCTGCTTTAAGTAAATTTTTATCTAAACTGGCAAGGGGTGAAGAATGCCGAATTGCCAATTCTAAATAGCAGGCATCATAGGCGGTTAGCCTATAGGTTTGTGCCAGTAACAGAAGTGCTTGTATTGTTTGTAAGTTAGGTGGTTCCTCTATTTCAATGGGCAGTGCTTTTAGCACCGCCAAGAACTGTAAAGATTGTGCAGAGCTTATGCGCTTTTTTCTTTCAGCAACTAAAAGCACATTAGCGACCTCTGCAGGCCACAATGAGGGTGCTATAGCGGTTTCCTGTTCTTGTAAATATTCTAGCAGTTTCTCAGTGTAGGTTGTTCTTTCATCTTGGAATAACCATGACATCGTCACAGAGCAATCAAGTACAAACACTTTAACGGCGTCCTTCTTCTTTTGCTTTTTGAGTATTCATTGCTTTACCCCAGGTGATCCCCTCACGCCAGCGGCGGAAGTTTTCTACCGCTTTTTTAGCATGGTCACTGGCAGAAGGCGGCGGAATAAGGAGCGCAACGCGTACGCCATGCTTAGTGATTGCAATTTCTTCTCCACGTTGTACGGCAGCTAAAAGTTTAGATAAATGAGTTTTGGCTTCAAAAGCACCTATTTCACGCATAAGTTTTCCTCATTAAACTAGTTTATACATCTAGTTTATACTAAAAGGGTAACTTAGTCAAGATCCCAAGAGCAGAAAATCAGCTAATTCTGCGATGGGTATTTGTAGGCAGTGCGTTGATAATTGGGTCTTTTGTCTCCCAATTGAAACCAATATCAATTGCTTGACTTGGGGAAATGCGCGTTTGAACCTTCTTAGAGCCTATTTACGATCTTCTTAACCTGATGATCGACGATTTTATTCTAGCGAATAAGCTCAAAAGTCATACATTCTTGAGCTTGGCAACTTAAATTTGTCAAGGTTCTAAATTTGGTTTAACCGTCGGAAGTTGTGCCGCATTCCAGCCGACCATGCCATCGGCCATATTGTAGACTTGTTCAAATCCTAGTTTTTTCATGCGTTTTAGTGTTTTGCCACTGCGTACGCCACTGTGGCAATAGATCAGATAGGTTTTATTTTTGGTTAAATCGTTTAATTTAATTACAAAATCTTTTTCATAGTAGTCTATCAAAACAGCATTTTGCACATAGCCTTGATTGAATTCTTCTGGTGTTCTGAGATCGATGATAGCGAAGTCAGGATTGTCTTCATTACTATTGATCAGTGTTGTTGACTCTATAGCGCTTATGTTTTCAGTGCCGGACTCTCCACCACTACAGGCTGATATGAGCACTGAGACCAACAAGACACTTAAGGCACGTTTTATAAATGATGTTTTATTCATTATATTACCGTTTTAAACTGCAATGTTTAGGATTATACTTGCTATGTATTATACAAGTTATCTAAAATGTAGAGTCCTTTTAAGTTTGAATTCTAACATATTTATCGTAGTAAAATCTTATGCAGTTAAAATTTGATCAAGGGCGTATTCTTATCGTTGGTGATGTCATGCTCGACCGTTATTGGCGTGGTGCGGCATCGCGTGTTTCGCCAGAAGCGCCTATTCCTGTGGTTGATGTGCAAGCCTTTGATGATCGCCCTGGTGGTGCCGGCAATGTGGCGTTAAATATTGCTACTTTGTCTCCTCACGTACATTTGCTGGGCTTGCTGGGTGACGATGAGAATGGCGCTGCCTTGAAAAAAATATTTAATAAG
>JAZGGN010000259.1:0-3200 GCA_036480475.1 Gammaproteobacteria bacterium | reverse complement strand
GCAAGAAGTGCAGCAAAGACAAGCAGCCATTGCAGGGCAGATGGGTCAGCTCACTAATAGTTGGGGTGCCACCTCTATGCAATATTATGAAGTTGGAGATCTGACTGAAGACACGACCGGTGCAGCGGATGGTGCGAATGCAGAAGGTGAAAGTGGTGAAGCACAAATGATTCGGGCTGGCGATGTTTTATTTGCAGTGCTTGATACGCATGTTAACAGTGATGAGCCGGGTCCTATTTTGGCGACGATTGTTTCTGGCGAGCTTAAGGGTGCGAAATTAATCGGTAGCTTGGATTTGCCGCAGGATGGACAGAAAGTTATTTTAAGCTTTAATACGATGACGATTGAAGAAGCTTCTTCAGCGATCTCAATTAATGCGGTTGCTGTTGATCCAGATACCGCGAGAACCGCACTGTCTGATAGTACGAACAACCATTATTTACTACGCTATGGTTCATTGTTTGCTTCTTCTTTCTTAGAAGGGATGGGTCGAGCATTTTCTACCAGTGGTACACGGATTGATGTTCAACAGCCGAGTGGAACAATTATTGCAGAGACGAATCGTTCAGTACCACAGAATCTGGCAGTTGCTTCTGGGGAATTTGGACGACAATGGGGTAGTGCTATCGGTGATAATTTCAATCGCCCAGCAACCGTACAAGTATTCTCGGGCACTGGTCTGGGTATTTTATTTACCCAAGATGTTGCACCGGTTTCTTAAAAATTTTTAATGATAGGTAAATGAGTCATGACAGAAGATGTGAAAACACAGACAGAGGAAGAATATCATTTTGCTGAGACAGAGCAAACGGTAGATCCGTCGACCGTATTTTCTGAGGAAGATACCAAACAGGCAGCGACAACGAAGCCAATTAAAAAATACGTGCTGATTGGGGCAGGTGTAGGTGTGGTCTTATTGGTTGCTGGAAATTTTCTAAGTGGCTTCTTCAGCGCTTCGTCAAAAGATGAGGTTGTTGAGCCAGAGCAGGTTGCAGTGGTTGCACCAGTTGAGGCACCCCAGTTGGTAGCACCAGTCGCTGAAGTGAACCAAATTACACAGCAAACCGGTGATTTAGATCGCAGGGTTGCTGATTTATTGCAAAAAACAGAACATGATGACATGCAAATCAAAGGGTTACAGCAAGGTGTGGCTGGTCTATATGATCGTTTAGATAGCCTGGAGGCACAATTAGCGAACCTGGATACGCATCTGAGTACAGTGAGTAATGAATTATTGCGTCAAAAGACGCAATTAACGCGCTTACAGGCAGCGCCTAAGAAGGCAGCAACTGTGGCTAAATCGAAGGATCTAGTAGAGGAAAAAGAGCGAGAAATCTATTATATACAAGCGGTTGTGCCTGGCCGTGCCTGGTTAAAGACGGAAAATGGCAGTAAAACACTTACGGTGCGTGAAGGCAGTGAAGTGGATGGTTATGGCATGGTGCGCAGCATTGATGTCAATGAGGGTTCAATCACCATGGATACAGGAGAATTGATTAAATATTCTCAAAATGATAATTAATAGTGCAATTAGATTTATTATATGGTATAATGACGCATGATTGATATAACACAAATGCTGATCAGTTTGGGCGAATCGATTGATCCTATAGAACGACTGGTTAGGGCGTTTGCTTATGTTATTGGCGTAAGTTTCATACTTAAAGCGATTTACCATTTAAAGGTATATGGTGAGGCGCGAGCGATGTCGGCCACTCAAGGGGGTGGCATGAAAGAGCCATTATCTTATTTATTTGTTGGTGCATTATTTGTTTATTTGCCATCGATGCTTGAGATGATGATGTTGACTGTATTTGGCACAGAGGGTGTTACACCGCTCAGCTATCAGACCAACTCAAGAACAACGACGCAGTTTGCCTATGCGGCGCTGCGTCTTATGCAATTAATTGGCTGGATATCATTTATCCGTGGATGGATGATACTGGCAAAGTCGAGCTCTCAAGGTGCGAGTTCGCAAGGTATTCGCTTCGGCAAGGGAATTTCTCATGTTGTAGCGGGTTTATTGGCAATTAATATTGTTGGAACAACAAATATGATTGGTAGCACATTAGGTTTAGGTCAACTATTGTAAAGCAGAGGTAATGAAATGATTAAATTATTAAAAAGAGTATCACAGACAAAATGTTTGTGGACGATAATAGCGTCTTGTGGAATGTTGTTACTGACAGGTGTAGCTTATGCTGCGGGTGACGATCTTGGTAAGGTTGCTGAAAATTTAAATATCGCACTGAAACCAGTATATTCCTTGATTGTCGGTATTTCAGTGGTTGCTGGCGTTGGCTTTGCGATTGCGGCTGTCTTTAAATTCAAGCAGCATAAGGATAACCCGACACAAATTCCAGTGGGTACGCCGATTGCATTGGTATTTATTGCTGCGGCACTGATATTCATGCCTTCTGTCGTTAAGGTTCTTGGTGATTCTATGTTTGGCTCCGCAAAAAGTGGCTTCACATGGTTAGGGACGGCTGACGGTGGTGATCTTGCCCAGTAATCATTAAATATTATCTTTGCAAGATAGAGAAAGTGAATAACTAACCCTGGATTGCGTCGTTAAACGACGCGATCCAGGTTAACAAACATAACTTGGAGTAAAATGACGATGTATGCAGAATTGACGAGACATTTAAATGTAAAGTACTTATTATTAGGACTTATTGCGCTGACGGCTTTGTTGCTGACAGGCGTGGTACATGCAGAAACCTTAGGGGATGTGGCTGACCGCTTAAATGAAGCACTGAAGCCGGTATATAGTTTGATAGTCGGTATTTCAGTGGTTGCCGGTGTTGGTTTTGCGATTGCAGCGGTCTTTAAATTTAAGCAACATAAGGATAACCCGACGCAAATTCCAGTCGGCACCCCGATTGCATTGGTATTTATTGCTGCGGCATTGATATTTATGCCTTCTATGGTGAAGGTCCTTGGTGATTCTATGTTTAGCACCTCAAGAAGTGGTTACACATGGTTGGGCACTGATGCTGGTACTGATATTGCGGCATAATATGATTTTAGACACTGTCTATTTATCATAGAAAGAGGAACCTATGCACTCACTTACTTTACAAGCTAAACCTGGCATATGGCAATTGTTTATTGCTCGGAAGGCAGATCCTGCTTTCCGGGCTTTTGCCGAAAAAGTACTTAAACGTGATGACTATACTTGCCAATTCTGTGGTTTTCGT
>JAZGGN010000258.1:0-2557 GCA_036480475.1 Gammaproteobacteria bacterium | reverse complement strand
CAATATTACCTCGTTGTCGCAACGCATTATTATAGTCTCGCCAGTTACTGACTTTGTAACGTTGTTTAGCTAACTTCCAACCTTTTTTATTTGGGTATTTATTAGGCATCCTATGTATCCTTTGGTTGTCATTACAATACTTCCAAGTATACTGGATCAACTAGATATCTCATAAAATATGTGCAAATTATGAGCTATTCAACAATAGCCGCTTCCATTACAGGGATCTCCTTTGATGTGTTTCACCACAGGTAAGATACCTAATTTATCTACAAAGGGATAGTCTATTTTCCTAATTGCAACAATTCTCGGTCTTGGTGCGGAATGTCGGGTATAGCTTAAATTTTGGATAATAGCTTAGGTGACGTGCATAGAAGCACGCCTGATCTGAAAAAATTGTTTTAATAATCCACTCGCCTCTTTTTGTAAAACACCATTGCAAATATTGATCCGATGATTCAATGCATTATTTTGTACAATATCCAATACACTACCCGCAGCGCCAGTTTTCAAATCAGCTGTAGCGTAGATTAAATTTTCAATGCGCGCATGAACCATGGCACCAGCACACATTGCGCAAGGTTCGAGGGTGACATAAAGTGAGGTCTTAAGTAAGCGATAGTTATTCAAATGTTTGGCGGCAGCACGTAAAGCGATGATTTCAGCATGGGCACAGGGATCGTTTAAACAAATAGACTGATTGTAGCCCGATCCAATGATTTCATTTTCAAAGACAACAATCGCACCCACGGGTACCTCATTTGCGCGTGCTGCTTTTTTTGCCAGGAGTATGGCTTGCTGCATCCAAAAAATATCGCCAGTCTTAGGAACGGTCACGAAATAACTTCCGTGTTTGACACCTCGCCTTCATGCCATCTTGAGTCGTTTCTCACTCAAAAAATCCTCGAATTATCCAGGATAGTCCTGCGGTTTTTCTTAATCGGAACAACTCAATCTGGCATAAATCCAAGCACCAAACAAGGAAGTTATTTCGTGACCATTCCTTACTCATTCCCATTCAATAGTTGCGGGTGGTTTGCCAGAAATATCATAAACTACTCTTGAGATCCCGCTAATTTCATTGATAATGCGGTTTGATACGTGGGCAAGGAAGTCATACGGCAAACGTGCCCATTGTGCCGTCATGAAGTCTAAAGTTTCAACGGCTCGTAATGCAATTACGTAATCGTATTGGCGTGCATCCCCCATAACGGCCACTGATCGTACGGGTAAAAATACAGCAAAAGCTTGGCTTACTTTATGGTATAAATCATGCGTTTTTAATTCTTCAATAAAAATAATATCTGCACGACGTAACAGGGCTAAATATTCTGCTTTGATTGCGCCTAAAATCCTGACCCCCAAACCGGGCCCAGGGAAAGGATGTCGATAAACCATGTCATGAGGTAAACCCAATTCTAAGCCCAATTTACGTACTTCATCTTTAAATAATTCTCGTAATGGTTCTAATAATTTTAAGGGCATTTTTTCTGGCAAGCCTCCCACATTATGATGTGATTTGATACCCTGTGCTTTACCTGTTTTTGCTTGGGCAGATTCAATTACATCAGGATAAATTGTACCCTGTGCTAACCATTTGATCCCTGATAACCCTTGAGCAGTTTCAGCAAAAACACCAATAAAGGTATTGCCAATGATTTTACGCTTTTTTTCTGGATCAGTAATGCCTGCAAGCGCTTTTAAAAATCGCGCTTTGGCATCAATGGTAATGATCTCCATACCAAAATGTTGCCTAAAGGTATTTTGTACTTGTTCAAATTCACCCGCACGGAGCAAACCATTATCGACAAAGACGCAATGTAACTGCTTGCCTATTGCTTTGTAGAGTAACGCGGTAGCAACGGAGGAATCAACACCACCAGAGAGTGCCAATATCACGTGATCCTTGCCCACTTGTTTTTTGATCAGTGTTAGGGTTTCTTCAATAATATTTCCAGTACGCCACAACGCTTTACATTGGCAAATGTTAATGACAAATTGCTGTAATATCCGCTGGCCTTGTTGTGTATGAGTGAATTCAGGATGAAATTGAAGGCCATAAAAATTTTTTTCTTCATTGGCCATGGCTGCGATTGATGTATTATCGCTGCTTGCCACCAATTTGAATTGATCAGGCAATTGTGTCACTTGATCCCCATGACTCGCCCACACATCTAGAATTGCACGTCCTTGGGTGTCAACATGATCTTCAATATTTTCCAACAGTTTTGTCGCTGTTTTTACTAAAGTTCGTGTATAACCATATTCGTGTTGTTTCGCATAAGACACTTTTCCACCCAGTTGTGCCGCCATCGCTTGCATCCCATAGCAAATTCCTAGCACTGGGCAATTAAGTTGGAAAATAATATCAGGGATGCGAGGTGGATTGTTCGTTGTGACCGTTGTTGGACCACCTGAAAGGATCACGCCGTCAGGAGAAAATTTCTTTATGTTGTTTGTCGACCAGTCATAAGGGTGTATTTCACAATATACCTTGCACTCACGGATCCGCCGAGCTATCAATTGTGTATATTGAGAACCAAAATCAAGAATTAGT
>JAZGGN010000257.1:0-5919 GCA_036480475.1 Gammaproteobacteria bacterium | reverse complement strand
ACCCTGGACTTTATGGGCGGGAAAAAATATCACAACAATAACGTTACCTTGGCAAGATTTGATTCACCAGGTGTTAATGATAAATAGCTCGGAGAAAGCAATTTCTTCCAGTGAAGCACATCAACGCGTTAAAACCAGCCCAGCTTTTAAACAACGTGCATCGCGTGCACAGCAACGCTTGCAAGAATTATTGGCAGCACTCCAACAAAAAGATTGGTCACAGGCTTTTCAAATTTGCTGGCATGAATTTGAAGACATGCATCAACTTTTTACAACTGCACAACCTGCTTTTGATTACCGTAATCAAAAAGTTCATAATGCCTTAAAAAGCATTCAAGAATTTTGGCAGGAACAGGGAGATGGCCCACTGGTGACTATGGATGCCGGACCGAATATTCATTTATTATGGCGCCCAGATCAAGCGTCTATGGCACAAACCGTAAAATCAGCGCAATTATTTGGAGATGCTGATGTCTTATGATTTTCAAACAACGGCGCATGGCAAGTGGATTTTAGCTGGCGAACACGCGGTTATCCGCGAGCACCCTGCTCTAGTTTTTCCAGTGCTAAACAAAACGCTATCACTTGCGTATCAAAACAATAACGAACCTCTTGCAATTGATTTTAGCGGCTTGTATTCCCATGAAGATCAAAATTCTTTTTGGCGATTATTACAACATGGCTTTAGCTTGACAGGGTACTCTGCCAGTAAAGCAACCGGGAAATTTTTCGTGACTAACAACATTCCGATTGGTGTGGGTATCGGCTCATCCGCCGCAATTTGTACTGCGGCCAGCCGATGGTTTTCCTGGAAAAATCTAATTGATATTGATAAGTCAGCTCAATATGATTTTGCGCGCCAGCTGGAAAATCTATTTCATGGCGACAGTAGTGGCCTTGATATTGCCGGCACGAGTAATGATAAAGCTATCCTCTTTCGACAAGGAACCTTTGTACCAGTCGTACAAAGCTGGCAGCCCCACTGGTATTTATCGTTTGCAGGTAATAAACAAAAAACCATCCTCAGTGTGCAAAAAGTGCAAGATCTATGGAAAAATGATATCAAGCTGGCAAAGCAAATAGACCGTGACATGACCCAAAGTGTACACACAGCACAACTTGCACTTGCCAGCACAAAACAACAGGGACTGCCACTACTGGCACAAGCGATTAATCAAGCTAGGCAATGTTTTAACCGTTGGGGATTGATACGCCAAGATATGCAGGAAAAGATAGACACTTTAATGGATCAAGGCTCGCTTGCGGTTAAACCCACGGGGGCTGGTAACGGTGGCTATATTTTAAGTCTGTGGGCAAAAGAGCCTGAACACTATCATAAGAATTTAATCAGAGTATCTAACTTCGAATAAGGAACGGTCACTCAACTACTTGATAAAACACTTCTCCTTGTTTCACCATACCTAGATCCATGCGTGCACGCCCTTCCATCGCTGCTTCGGTTTGCTTTAATTCTGTGATCTCTGCTTCTAAGTCTTGATTACGTCGCGCCAAATTTTGATTATGTGCGCGTTGCTTATCAACATCACTACTTAATTTTAATACCGTAGACACGTTACCATCATTGGTAAACCAAAGTTTGTACTGTAAAAATAGCAATAAGCCAATTAAAGCAAAGAAAGTAGTTTTCATTGTATGAACCTAGCAGCCAATATCACGCCCAGCATAAGAAATCTTATCTTGCAGTGCACCTTCAATACGCAATAATTGATTATACTTAGCAATCCTATCCGTTCGACATAATGAGCCTGTTTTTATTTGCTTAGCACCCGTCGCCACGGCTAAATCAGCAATAGTTGTATCTTCAGTCTCGCCAGAACGATGTGAAATTACAGTTCTATAGTCGGCCTGCTGTGCCAGTGAAATCGCTGCTAAGGTTTCAGTCAGCGTACCTATTTGATTGAGCTTAATTAAAATTGAATTGGCGATGTGCTCATCTATGCCTTTTTGCAACAACGTTGGATCCGTCACAAATAAATCATCGCCAACCAATTGTATTTTGTCACCTAAACGTGCTGTTAATTTCTGCCAACCATCCCAATCATTTTCGGCCAAACCATCTTCTATGCTAAATATTGGATATTGATCAACCCAATGCTCGATGACATTAATAAATTCTTCACTGGTCAAATGTAAATTTTCTGAGGGCAAGTGATATAACCCATCTTCATAAAGTTCAGAGCTGGCCATATCTAAAGCCAATAAAATATCTTTACCCACACGATAACCCACTTGCTCAATCGCAGTTAATATCACGTCAATCGCATGTGCATTCGATTTTAAATCAGGTGCGTAACCGCCTTCATCACCGACCGTCGTCGCTAAGCCTTGTGCTTTCAATACTGCTTTAAGCGCATAAAATATTTCTGCCCCATAACGCAATGCCTCAGCAAAACTGTTCGCACCCACCGGCACAATCATAAATTCCTGAATATCAACATTATTATCTGCGTGAGCCCCCCCATTGATGATATTCATCATCGGTACAGGCATTATCATGGTCTGATCATCATTCAAATATTGATATAAAGGCAAAGCCTGTGATTGTGCTGCCACTTTGGCGACAGCTAATGAAACGGCAAGGATCGCATTCGCGCCCAAACGACTTTTATTCACTGTGCCATCCAGTTCACATAATTGCTTATCAATCGCAGCTTGGTCCAGCGCATCTTGCCCCCGTAACGCCTGAGCAATATCTTGATTGACATGACTTACCGCTTTAATAACCCCTTTTCCTGCATATCGCCGCGGATCATCATCCCGTAACTCTACTGCCTCGTGCTCGCCAGTAGAAGCGCCAGAAGGTACACAGGCGCGGCTTAAATGGCCTGAGTCTAATAACACTTCAGCTTCAACCGTAGGAACGCCGCGAGAATCTAATATTTCACGCGCATGAATTGACTTAATAATAGACATATGAAAAATCAACAACAAAATAATTGTAGAATTTTACCATTAGCTGAGTGCAATTTCTACACGATCAACGGGAACTGCCTTGTGCTACCTGAAAAATTTAGATTATCAAGCTATACTCCCTCTAGGAAAAGCAACGATTTTATGAATTGAGAATAATGAAAAACTCAAATATGCATGACAAGATTGAAAAAAACTATTCCTGGCATTTAGCACAAAGTATTATTTTTATTGTCTTTGGCTTGACAGCTATCTTTGTGCCTAGAATTACAGCGCTCAGCCTCGAACTACTCATTGGCGTCTTACTCTTTCTAAGTGGCTTTTTTGCACTTGTTACCAATATAAAATCTGAAATGACCTGGGGAACCTGTGCATCTGCACTTTTATTTGTCCTTGCTGGTTTATTTATGCTCCTTAAACCGATCCTGGGTCTAGATATTTTATCGATGTTACTCACGATTTATTTGGTATTTAAAGGCGCCAGTGACATTTATTTAGCCTACCAATACCGCCCAAAAGATAATCGGCAATGGCTATTGATCAGCGGGATTATCACCTTGGTATTGGCCTCTATCGCTTGGTATGGCTTTCCTGAAGTCGGCATATTATTTTTAGGCGTTATCCTCGGCCTCAATATGTTTATATATGGGATCTCCTTGCTGGTTGTGACTTGGAGTGTGAAAAAAAATAACCAACTGGAATAAAGTCTCAGCCGAATTTAGCACGGTTAGGCTGTATGAGAACAAACAACAAGCCAGGTCGTCAATAAATCTTCTAACAATAATTGTTTGTTAAGCTGTGATCCTTGTAGCACCATTCGTTTTACTTCAATTAATTTTTCCAGTAATAAAAAGTGGGCCTGTGGTCTAACTTTTTGGCTAAACTCAGCAATCGCTTGTACTTGGTCGATATTGATTACCTCTGTTTGATTTAAACCACTGCTGATTTTGATCGCATCCAATAACCAAGAGATTAAGTGATCTAGGACAACACTGAAGTCCAATTCTAAAAAATTGCTGGCCAGTGTCATTGGATCAATGCGAGATTGCTGAAACAATATTAAGGCTGCAAACACTTTTTGGCGCTGTGCTAAAGTTTCATCATCCAACCAAGCCAATGCTTTGAGTGGCGCCCCTTGCGACAGCGCAATGGCTAAATCGATATGAACCAGATCTGCTTGTGTCTGCTGCAACCATAACTTTGCCACATTTGTTTCACAAGGCGAAAATACCAACGATTGACAACGACTCAACACTGTTGCTGGCAATAAAGCAGGATGATGACAAACTAACAATAATAATGCCCCTTTCCCTGGCTCTTCCAATACCTTCAATAGGGCATTAGCTGCGGCATGATTCATGATTTCTGCTGGTGCAATAATCACAATGCGATAACCGCCGCAATGACTAGATAAAGTCAAAAATTCTTTGACTGCACGGATCTGATCGACTTTAATATTTTTCGCCTTTTCCTGTAAATTAACCCGATACAGATCAGGATGCGCACCCGTCGCCAATAAATGACAACCGCGACATTGCCCGCAAGCCAGACCATCGGCATTCACATCGACGCACAATAAGCTATGGATAAGGCAATCGCTAAAATGCTGCTTAGCTAAACCGGCAATCCCATGCAACAATAAGGCATGGGGCAATTTTCCCAGGATCTGCGCTTGCCGCACGTGCTGCCACTGCGATTGCTGCCATGGGTAAGGTTTATATTTCATAGTAACTACTCACCTTGTAGAGACAAACGCTCAGATTCGGGCAATCTTGAACAAAAAAGCCGTTCAAAGTGCTCATGTATCTCTATACCCGTGATCTTTCAAAGAGGGTACTTTCGTTGAGTTACCCAATAGCTTCGAAAAAATTTGCTTTTAGCGCCCAGATTAGGGATAGATTTGGGCTAAAACTAGGAAAATTACGACAGATTTTAGTATAACTAAATGACGAGTGATTTTCCTAATTTTAGCCCAAAGATGCCCCTAAGGTGGGATGCGCCTGTCCCGCCTAAGTTGAGCGGGGAAAAGTGCCCTCTTTGAAAGATCACGGGTATATACGCTGCGCCCCTTTTCACGTCTTTTTTGTTCAACCTTGCCTCGAATCTGAACGTTTTTGGTAAACCTAGTAAATTGGGGAGTGAGCAGATACATTTCATGAAAATTCAGGATAATACGCCATCAGTGCTGCTCGGATAGCCTGCTGCACCGTCGCCAACGGTTGGCTTGCATCAATCAACACAATATTATCATCTGTATGAACCAGCTCAAGGTATTTTGAGCGGATCCGAGTAAAAAAAGCTAAATCTTCTTGCTCAATTCTATCTAATTGACCTCTCTTGCCAATTCTCTCTAAACCAATACTGGGATCAACATCAAGATAAAGCGTAAAGTCAGGTTTAAATTCCGCTAGTATGACATGATGTACCGCCTGAATCATGTCATCAGGTAATTGCCGACCGCCCCCCTGATAAGCCCAAGTCGAAAGCGCATGCCTATCCGCAATCACCCAACATCCTTTGGCTAGCGCAGGCTTAATTACATGCTCCACCAATTGCTTACGTGCCGCCATCATTAATAATAATTCACTCTCAGGGAGGAGCTGCTCTGCTTGTTCGGTTGCCTTAACAATATCTCGAATCTTTTCTGCAAATACGGTCCCACCTGGCTCTCGAGTCGCTATCATTTGATCGATACCGACTTGTTGTAGTAACTGCTGCACGCACTCAATCGCTGTACTTTTACCTGCCCCTTCTAAACCTTCAATGACGATAAGTTGTGCTTTCATAACGATGTTCGATACTTTTTGATTGCTGCCGTTTGTTCTTCTAAGGTCTTGGAAAATTGATGACTACCATCCCCTTTGGCAACAAAATAAAAGTAATCCGTTTCCTCAGGGTGAACAGCAGCTTTCAGCGAAGCTTCACCCGGCATGGCAATTGGTGTTGGCGGTAAACCATGGCGTTTGTAGGTATTATACGGGCTATCTT
>JAZGGN010000256.1:0-7403 GCA_036480475.1 Gammaproteobacteria bacterium | reverse complement strand
AGGTGTTTAAGCGTTCCCGATCCGTTAAGCCTGAGTGCAAGCTCACGATGGCTTTCTGAAAACGTTGTCGTAAGTGCTGTACCAATTGTGGTGTTAAACCAATTTCTGGCGCTAAGATGAGAACTTGCTTTTTTTTATCAATCAATTGTGCAATGGTTTGTAAATAAATTTCAGTTTTGCCACTGCCGGTAATGCCGGCCAGCAAAAAGCAGTGATATTGATTTAATTTTTTTTCAATGGCAAGGTAGGCTTTGTGTTGGTCGGCATTAAGTGTCAGTGGGGCTTGCTGAGAGAGATCACTGATGGGCACGGGGATATCTTGACTAGTCTGTGTAAGATAGTCTTTAGCGACTAAATTTTTTATTGCCGCAGTAGAAAAATTTAGTCGACTTAATTCTGCTTTACTTATAACTTTATGGTGCTGTAAATAAGTCAGTAATTTTTGTTGCTGTGGGGCGCGTTTAATTGCTTGTGTATCTATCGTTGTGCCTAGTTCGGTTATTTGTAAAAAAAATTCCTGGCTCACTTGAGCCCCTTTCCCTTGGCGTAATAAATTAGGTAAAGCTGCCACAAATACATCGCCCAGTGGATGGTGATAATAATTACTGGCCCATTGGCAAAGCTTGATGATCGTTGTACTTAGTAATGGGGTGCGATCAATAATTTCAAGGGCAGGTTTTAATTTTGTTACGTCAGTTTGAGGTGAAGACGTTGTGCCAACCAGCACACCAATGACTTGCTTATTGCGTAGCGGAACTTTGATACGGATCCCAGGTGTTAGTGTTTCACCGGCACTAGAGGGAGGTGGTAAATATTCAAAGTAATCATGCTGGATATTTGCTAGGGCGATTTTTAAAATCATTATGGTTTGAGGTTCCAATAATTAATTTGCCATCGATCGTCTGTCTTGATGAAACTTGCAAGGGCGCCGGTGGTAAGTTTAATCGAATGTTTTTGTTTGAAGCTGTCGAAATTACCGGTGATGTGTGGTGCAAAACGAGCAATGCCATTGCTTGTCACAACAAGGACCGTTTTGCCCTCATATTTTTCATGGATCATCTGTGCGAAAACATGCCAGCTTTGAATAATTTGTTCAGGATCGATTAACCAACCTGGCGGCACAATGGCTTCTTTATCCCAAGCAGCCAATGCGGCTTCACCTAAACGTGCACTGACTTGAGCCTCTGTTTTAGCTTCATCCACACCATAATCGATCTCATCAAATTGATCCATTTGAGTGATCGGCAAGTTAATATTGGCTGCTTGCAAAGCGATCATGGCGGTATCATAAGTACGACTTAAGTTACTGCTATATACGGCAGCTAATGGGATCGGCTGCTGTTTTAAATAGCGACCCAGTGCTTGTGCTTGTTGTTGCCCCTTGCTGACCAGTGGAGTATCACTACGCCGACCGATACGCAATGGGGTTTGCTCAGATGTGAAGGTGTTGCCGTGGCGGGCGATCAATAATTCAGTCATGGTTATAAATGTCGCGTTAATTGTTCTTTTATGAGACGGTCAGAGGCGCTATTTTTGTTATAAGCCGGGTCTTCTATGCCATCTGCGATCTGCTTTTCAGGGAATAAGCTTTTAGCAATATAGCAGAAAGTGAAACTAAGATCATGAGACGCTTTGCTTGCCATATTAATTTTTTCGGTAGAAGCAAGATGGCTTAACAATACCTTATGAGTCGCCGCCTTCTAAAAAAAAGAGCTAACATAAACCTAATAATTAAATTATAGAACAAAAAGATATTAATTTAAACAGTTCTTTGTGTTCAAATTACATGCTTAGGCGTGAGCTGAGAACGATAGAATTATTATATTTGAAAGAGGTTATTGAGTATGACTGGAGAACTAAAAGCAGAAGCAATAGTAGAAGTAGCAGCAACAACCTTGATTGGAGATCAGGCACTTCTTGAGGAGAAAGTTAGGGCAATAGATGATGCGGTAGCAGAGGATGAAAATAGAGCACTTTTAGATAATGATCCGCTAAAGTTCGCATATATAAACAATTGTCTTTTGAGTTTCATCTTATTGCTTGCACAAGCAAATAGAGAAGGTGCGCAAGCCGAAATTCGCAAGCTGAGGGTGAGAGAGGACAAGGGCTTGTGTGGCCAGCTGGTGGTCTGTTTAACAGACTTGCTTGATGCAAAAGGTAATGCAAAAGAAAGAGAGAATATGATTAGTGGCATTTTACTCTTATTAAAATCAAATAGTATAGAAGACAGCGCACAATGCTTAATGATCGCAATCTTACGAAATTTTTCGCCAGAAGAATATCTTGAGGAGAGCATTAAATTTCTCCTAGAGAAGTTGCCAGCAGTTTCAGGTATAGACGAGTCTGAGTGCCTTCGGATTTTTTCATCGTCTATTGAAGAATGTTATGCTGCTGCACAACAGATGGTAAATTTGGGCATGGAGTCTCAATTTATATGCGCCATGAATCCTTCTTTAACTCTAGAAATTGTATTGCTTTATAAAGCTGTTAATAGACAAGGTGATGACGAAAAAGAATTAAATTTATTAAAAATTAAAAAAATGATAAAGGTTGAAGCATATAATGGGAGAGCGATTTCGAGCAAAAAAAGACGAGTATCAGTCTGGTCCAGCGCTTGGCGGGTTAAACGTTGCGCCTCGGAACAGGTGAACTATTCAATAAGATCATAGGATTTAGCGTGGTTGGGCATCGCAATTTTTCTTAAGGCTAGGCCTTTCGTGGTTGTGGCCTTGCTTCGTCGTATTTTCGTAACCACTGATCTGCACGTTGTAAATCTTGTAGTGTATCTATGCCAGAAGTCATCAGATCTTCTTCATGATGAACTTTAACGGTATGAATTGGATAGCCGTGCTCAAGCAAACGTAATTGTTCTAAACCTTCATATTGCTCATAGGGTGTCTGTGCGAGATTAACATAGGTTGCTAACAGCTCATGACGGTAAGCATACAAACCGATGTGACGATAGATGGGTGAGAATTGAGTTTGTTGTCGCAATTCTTCTTCATTACGGATCGCTGGCATAATATTTTTTGAAAACCACAGCGCTTTGTCATGTTGATCAATAATTGCGGTGGTGCCACTGAATGGACTTTTTTGTTTGGCTTGGCGCATTTGATCTAAGGCTTGCCAACTGAGCTGTATCACGGGCGTGGCAATTTTTATCGTCGCGTCAGATTGTAATTTATGGATTAATGCACTGATAAAGTGCGGTGGTGTGAGCGGCGCATCTCCTTGTAAATTTAAAATAATATCAGACTGTTTTGATTGTTGCTGCACGGCTGCCCAAGTGCGATCAGTCCCGGTGGGACAATCTTTAGGGGTAAGGATGAATGGCATAGCCAGCATTTCACAGTGATCGCAAATGCGTTGGTCATCCGTTGCAACCAATATGGCGGTATTCGGTAATTGTGTGCAAGCTTTTTGTGCCGTCTCGTAGGTGCGCTGCAACATGCTTTTGCCGGCAATCAATGCCAGTGGCTTTCCTGGAAATCGGCTTGAGTTATAGCGAGCCGGAATGATGATGATTGCTTTCATACCGCATCTGCAATAATGGTTTGCACACCGTCACTTGTTGCCAGAAGTAGTCGATCGGCCGGGCGCTGAGCAAATAAACCGTGACAAACCACGCCAACAATATTATTTATTTGTTGTTCTAATTTAATGGGTTCTGTGATTGTAAGATTATGTGCGTCTAAAATAATATTGCCATTATCTGTTGTAAATCCTTGGCGATAAACCGGGTCGCCACCGAGTTTTACTATTTCTCTGGCAACATAACTGCGTGCCATGGGGATAACCTCTATGGGTAATGGAAAAGTTCCCAGTGCGACTACTTTTTTGTTCCCCGAGGCAATACAGATAAATTGTTTTGCAACAGCCGCTAAAATTTTTTCCCGTGTTAAAGCGCCGCCACCACCCTTAATTAATTGCAAAAAACGATTGGCTTCATCAGCGCCATCTACATATACAGGGACACGGTCGGCGACATTAAGATCAATGACGGTAAAACCGTGATTGCGCAACTTTTCTTCAGTGACTTTTGAACTGGCGATCACTGCATCAATTTTATTTTTAATGCTTGCTAATGCGTCAATAAAATAATTTACAGTCGAGCCTGTGCCAACACCAACAATACTATCTTGCTCGATATACTCTAAGGCAGCCTCAGCCGAGTGCTTTTTCAGGGTTTCTTCTTGCATAGTGGACACACGAACCTGGCGAATTGACGACAGGCCCTAGTTTATCGTAATTTTTAATTGAGTTAAAGCGGTCTTTTCTAGGAGAATAAGGCGAGTTCGTACGCGTTCCCTAAGAACGAGAAGGCACTTCTTTTGCTCTAGGCACAAGCTGATTGTTATAAATTGCTTCGCTGAATTCACCTTCACTTTGGCTAACTAAGGTTGCTACCACTAAGTCACCGATGATGTTAATTGTGCTGCGTCCCATATCGATAATGCGATCAATCGCTAGCATCAGCGCGATCCCTTCTACTGGGATATTGACGGCTGCCAGCGCTAATGACAACATGATGACGCCAGCACCGGGCACACCAGCTGTACCAATCGCGGCAAATACAGCGGTAACCGTGATCAGCATATAATCTGTTGTCGCTAAACTGATATCAAAAATTTGTGCAATAAATAAGGTGCTAACGCCAATATAAAGCGCAGTGCCATTCATATTAATGGTAGCGCCTAAAGGCAATATAAAGCTGGCTAGATTTTTTGAGACCCCTATATTTTTTTGTGCACAGCGCATAGATACAGGTAAGGCACACATGCTGCTGCTTGTCGTGAATGAGGTTACTATGGCTTCGAGGATGTGTTTTAAAAACAATCGTGGCGATAAACCAGCAACATATTTTAAAATTGGCGCGTAAATTAATAATGCTAAAGTGAGATATCCCACATAAATCATAACAATTACTTTGAGTAATGACAGCAATGTTCCCAATCCTTGGCTGCCCGCAAGCCAAGCCATGAGCGCGAATACCCCGTAAGGCGCAAAAGACATCACTATTTCTGCAAGTTCGCACATGGTTTCAGCGCCTGCAGTAAATACATTAACTAAGGGTTGTGCTTTTTTGCCGGCCATAACCATCGCCAGTCCGAGAAAGGTAGAAAACACAATGATTTGTAAAATGTTTCCAGAAGTGAGTGCTTGTAAAGGGTTTTCTGGAATAATATTAGCAAAGGATAAGCTAGGTGGTTGCTCAAGCAAAGCGCTTCCGGTAGAAAATGCGCTGATATCAATATGTGTATTAAGACCAGGTTGGCCGATACCGCCTAAGGCTAAGCCTATGCCAATCGCAATGAATGAGGTGAGAAGATAGATAGTAAAGGTTTTTAAACCGATCCGCCCCATTTTGCGGATATCTTTCATTGAGGTGATACCACAAACCAGTGAGCAAAATACCAAAGGCACAATCAACATTTTAATGCTGACAATAAATAAATCGCCAATGGGTTTGAGGAAATCAGCGTGAGAACCAAGAAGGGAGCCTGTGATTATCCCAGCAACCATGCCAATAAAAATTTTTTTCCACAACGCCATTTTCATTGAATTCATGATAAACTCCCTACCATATAAATAACACTTAGTACGAATTTACCTTTTGTTCATTCCTTTACGATTGATAAATAATAATAATCTTGAGAGTTAAAGCTTACTTAAGTTCTCGCTGTATCGAATGCGAAAACCTTTTGTAAGGCATTTGCACTGAAGTTTTGGTACTTCATTAGAGTGCTAGCTTATTTGGCTTCAATGTCTATTAAACATTTTAACTTGGCTCATTATAAGTAAATCAAAGATGCATTGCAAGGGGTTTGTATATTCCAGCGCATATTGTTTTATGTTAAATCATAACGAAGAGTATTATAACATTTTAAGTGGTGAGGTTGTCATGTATAAAATAAACGTTTTGAATAATATTTCTGCGAAAGGATTAGAAATTTTAACTGAGCAAGGATGCGATCTTAATGATCATACACAACCAGAAGGGATCATATTACGTTCACATTCGATGCATGATATGGTTATTCCTGACAGTTTGTTGGCTGTTGCGCGTGCCGGTGCGGGTGTTAATAATATCCCCGTCGCAAAGTTGGCAGATCTAGGGATCCCAGTATTTAATACCCCGGGCGCAAATGCAAATGCAGTTAAGGAATTGATACTTGCAGGGATGTTATTGGCTTGTCGCAATATCCCGCAGGCCTGGGAATTTTTAAAATCTTTAAGTGGGGATAACGAAGCGATCCATAAGGCGGTGGAAAGTAAGAAAAAACAATTTTCTGGTTTTGAGTTGCCGGGTAAAACCTTGGCAGTGATTGGTTTAGGTGCGATTGGCGTGGAAGTTGCTAATGCGGCAGCGGCTTTAGGGATGCGAGTATTGGGTTATGATCCTGCAGTGACCGTGCAGCGCGCTTGGCAATTATCGGCCAGTGTTCGTCAAGCAAGCACGATAGAAGCTGCTGTTGCGAAAGCTGATTTTATTACGATTCATGTGCCTTATAATGATAAAACAAAGCATTTAATCAATGCAAAAATTTTATCTGCAATGAATTCACAGGCCATACTATTAAATTTTTCACGTGCGGAAATTGTTGAAGAGTCTGCATTGTTGACAGCACTGACACAAGAAA
Organism: Gammaproteobacteria bacterium; assembly: GCA_036480475.1. GTDB lineage: Bacteria > Pseudomonadota > Gammaproteobacteria > JAZGGN01 > JAZGGN01 > JAZGGN01. Next base: position 762 of record JAZGGN010000256.1, on the reverse strand, counting down.
ATCTACAGACATATGTGTGTGATTTCCCTAGTCTCGATTTACTTAATCACCCACAAGTCATGTGTCTTCCTCATTTGGGTGCCTCGACACGGGAAGCCGAAGAAAACTGTGCAATTATGGCAGCAACCTCCTTGTGTGACTATTTGCAGAATGGGCACATCAAGCATTCAGTTAATTTCCCTGACGTTAATATGCCGCATAATGGTCATTGTCGTTTGGCCATTGCTAATAGCAATCAACCGAATATGGTGGGCCAAATTTCAACGGCTTTAGCGCAAGCGGATCTAAATATCGTAGATATGATTAATAAGTCTCGCGCTGATGTTGCTTATACACTATTAGATATTGATCGGGCGGTGCCAGCACAAGTGTTGAAAGTTATCGAAAAAATAGAGGGTGTACTTAAACTACGGATGATTAAGGCGGATGGATAAAATTCTTTGTTTCTAAGAGAAGGAAGTTATTTCGTGTCCGTTCCTTACAGAGAGATCATATGAAGTCCAGCTGTCGCCAAGCTTCGTAAGAAACAATGGCGGCTGCATTGGCAAGATTTAAACTGCGGCTTTCACCGCTCATCGGGATGCGTAAAATATTATTCGTATCTAATGCGTCTAATACATTGGTTGGTAACCCGCGTGTTTCTGGCCCAAAAAGCAAGGTGTCTTCAATTTTATATTGAATGTGGTGATAGTGTATTTGTCCTTTGGTTGAGAGTGCAAATAAACGGCGCGGTTGATGTTGTTCAATAAATGCATTGAAATC
>JAZGGN010000255.1:0-3933 GCA_036480475.1 Gammaproteobacteria bacterium | reverse complement strand
TGCTGGAGATCATATTAAACGTCCACCGAGCGCAGGTGGGGCAAGTGGCAGCAAAGCAAGCAAAGATGGTATTGGAGAAGATGAATTTATTTTTGAGGTCTCCAGGGAAGAATACCTAGACTTATATTTTGAAGATCTGGTTTTGCCAGACATGGTAAAAAAAGAGTTAGCGACAATAGTTGATTATAAAACCGTTCATGCTGGCATATCAAAATCCGGGATCCCTGCTAACATTAACATAGAGCGATCAATGAGACAAGCAACCGCCCGTCGAATCGCACTTGTACTCCCACAGAGAAAAAAATTAGAAATCCTTCAGAAAGAACTTGATGACTTGTTATCAAAAACCCCACAAGACAAATCACGTATTAATATATTAGAGGATGAAATAAAATTATTAAATAGAAGAATATCTGCTATGCCATTTATTGATGATATTGATTTGCGCTTTAATTACCGTATAAAAAAAGCTATGCCAAGCAACCAGGCTATTATGTTTTGTATTATGGATGTTTCAGGATCTATGGATAGTGCCAAAAAAGAAATTGCTAAAAATTTCTTCATTATTCTTTATTTATTTTTAAAAAGAAATTATGAAAAAATAAAAATTGTATTCATTAGACACCATACTAGTGCAAAACAAGTCGATGAAGAAGAGTTCTTTTTTTCTAGAGAAACAGGTGGTACAGTTGTTTCAAGCGCCTTGGAATTGATGTACAACATTATACAAAAGGATTTTCCACATAATGCCTGGAATATCTATGCCGCCCAAGCCTCTGACGGTGATAATTGGAATGCGGACTCCCCTCATTGCAAAGAGTTAATCAGCAATAAAGTACTGCCGTATGTACAATATTTTGCTTATCTTGAAATTATGCCACGCAACCACCAAAGCCTCTGGGAAGCCTATAGTAGTTTACAAGAAACACATCGTAATTTTATCATGCGTAGTATTCATCATACTAAAGACATTTATCCCGTGTTTCGTGAACTATTCAAGAGGCAGCTAGCATGAAACGCCCCTTATCCAGCGATGCTGAGTGGAGCTTTCCTCTTATTAAGCAATATGATAAAGCCATCAGTAAAGTTGCACAAGATTACGGCTTAGATACTTACAGTAATCAAATTGAAGTGATCTCCAGTCAGCAAATGATCGATGCTTATGCCTCCTTTGGCATGCCTATGAGTTACTATCACTGGTCCTTTGGCAAGAAATTTGTCAATGTTGAAAAAAATTACAAGCGGGGTCAGATGGGCTTGGCCTATGAAATGGTGATTAACTCCGACCCATGCATTGCTTACTTAATGGAGGAAAACACAATGGCGATGCAAGCTTTAGTGATTGCCCATGCCTGTTATGGACATAATTCATTTTTCAAAAATAATTACTTATTCAAACTCTGGACAAGCGCTGACTCGATTATAGATTACCTTTTCTTTGCCAAAAATTACATCGCCAAGTGTGAGCAAAAATATAGTGTTGCAGCTGTTGAAGAAGTATTAGATGCCTGTCACTCATTAATGAATCATGGTGTCAATCGATATAAGCGCCCTGCAAAATTATCGCTACAGGAAGAAAAAGTTAAACAAGAAAATCGCGAGCAATATTTACAATCACAAGTCAATAGAATATGGAGCACTATCCCACAGACTGATAAGCTGGCAACAACAGAAAAGACTAAGCGTTTCCCTGAAGAACCACAAGAAAATATTTTATATTTCCTTGAAAAAAATGCGCCACTGCTACACTCATGGCAACGTGAAATTGTTAGAATTGTACGAAAACTTGCACAATATTATTACCCACAGAAGCAAACTAAAATTATGAATGAGGGTTGGGCAACTTTTTGGCATTATGTTATTTTAAATGCACTATATGATGACGGCTTAGTGACGGATGAATTTATGTTGGAAGTATTGCAAAGTCACACTAATGTCATTTATCAACCACCCTTTGACCATCCTAATTTTTCAGGCATTAATCCTTATACCCTGGGCTTTAAAATGATGGCAGACATACGCCGTATTTGTGAAAATCCGACAGAGGAAGATAAGCATTGGTTCCCAGAGCAAGCAAACACAGACTGGAAAAAAAGTCTTGATTTTGCCATGCGCAATTTCAAAGATGAAAGTTTTATTGCACAGTATTTATCACCACACCTGATCCGAGAATTAAAATTATTTTCACTGCTTGATGATGATAAACAAGATGATCTATTGGTCACTGCCATCCATAATGAACACGGTTACCAAAGTATCCGAGAAAAATTATCAAAACAATTTAGCTTAGCCTTTACTGAACCAGACATCCAAGTATATAATGTCAATGTCAAAGGTGATCGCGTGCTGACCCTGCGTCATATGCAACATGATCGTCGATCCTTAGGGGATACAACGAATGATGTGTTGCGCCATTTACATCGCTTGTGGCGTTTCCCAGTGTGTGTAGAAACGATATCACCTTCTGGAGAAACAAAGGGTCAACAACGTTATCCAGAAGATTAGTAAACTTAGTGCAAGGCATGTACTATAAATCCAGGGTAACGACTTACCCTGTGGAGACAAACGCCCATATTTGGGTAACCTTGAACAAAAAAGCCGCACACAGGACGCTGAGGGTTGCCTATACACTGCGCCCCTTTTCACGCTTTTTTTGTCCAACCTTACCACGGATCTGAACGCTTTTGGTAAATCCAGCAGATCAGGGCATGAGCAGATACAACCCAAGAAATTGAACTGCTATCGCGTTATTTTACAGCATTTATGAAAATGTCAAAAATCATCATAGTATTGTTTACTTTCTTTCTGTTGACTGCTCTCACTATAAGTAGTGATTCAACAAAAACTACCGTAGACAAGCAAGCTTTATGTACTAGCAACAACTTTTTACACTTACTAAATTATCCTATTGAACAACATAAAGATTACTCATCAAAAGTTATCCCCTACTTTAAGACTAATAGAGGGTTAAGCGATGAGGGCATAATTAAGGCCAAGGTAAAAACAGATCTCGAACGACTAACTAATGCACTTAAAAAGCTTACTGATCAACAAGCACAGCATACACTACAGCAGCAACTTGGCCAAGGTTTCTATACAGCATTGTCCAACACTAAAATTCCATTGACATTCGATCATATAGGGATAGAAATATATGGCCCAGTTGAATTCTACCTCAATATATTAACTAGTATTTCTGCTGATATTGGCTTGACACATGCACCATTACCACCAAATTCACATACGGCTGATGGTAATTTACTATTTACTTCCACGCAAGTTGCTAAAATTATTCAAGCTTATGATCCTACATTACAGACAGTGACCATAGGGAAGATTTTTTGGTGGATTAATAACAAGCAAGTTGCTTTAGAGATTTTTTCTGCTGAACAATCTGTTGAATTTACTGATATAAGATTGGATCCAGTAACAACATCTGCTTATTTTAAACCTATTGATCATGTGGCTTTTCATGTCAACAAATACAAGCAGCTAACAACCATTCAACATCTCGTCAAAGAAGGTGACTTTCATCAAATCCAATTATATGAACCATCACTTAGCTATAACCCCAGCGATACTAGCTATAATATTAAGCTTATATATTTTCCTGCTTCCGTAAACGCCTTAGTACCCATATCAAGTCTCGTGACTGAATTTATTTATCAGGGCACTTAATTAAGATTTACCAATAGCCCTGAGATTTAGAAAAAATTAATTTGTACGGTTTATTATTGTGGATCCGTCATCCCTGGGTCACGGCCCAGGGATGACGAGGCGTTTACTATTGTTTTTGTCCAAATCTACCCTCAATTTAGGCGCCACCTGTCCCGCCTAAGAAGTATTTTTCACTTGCTTACCCACGCCAGCGACTGAAGACCCAGTCACATCACCGGGCTGCACAACACCGAGTGAAATAATCATTTTTAAGGC
>JAZGGN010000254.1:0-2539 GCA_036480475.1 Gammaproteobacteria bacterium | reverse complement strand
GACAGCAGTAAATGTAATTCAGCGTGCTCAGGTACCCAGGATTGAATAAATAAACGTGCCGATCCATGATCGACACCACAGGCGAGCCAATCGACCACCATGTCCCAAACACTTTGTGAAATAATGCGAGGATCTTCGTAATGTGTCGTTAAAGCATGCCAATCCGCAACAAAAAAGAAGCATTCATACTCGTGTTGCAATTTGATCCAATGTTTTAAAACACCATGATAATGACCTAAATGCAAGCGCCCAGTTGGACGCATTCCTGATAAAACTCGTTTATTTTGCATGTTCTGATATGGCCCTAAATCCGGGATTACTATAAAAAGGGCTTTGGATCGCCTTTGCCCGCACGTATCACTTGTGGGTACTCGCTGGTCAAATCAACGACAGTGGTGGGCTCATGGCTACACTCGCCACCATCAATCACTAAATCAACCTGTTTGCCTAGAATATCACGGATCGCCTCCGGCCGCGTCAACGGTGCTGCAGCTTCTGGTAAAATAAGGGTGGTACTCACCAGCGGCTCATCCAGCACTTCCAATAAAGCTAAGGTAATTGCATTATCCGGCACACGCAAGCCCAGCGTGCGTCTTTTGGGATGCAACATCAACCGAGGCACTTCACTGGTTGCATTTAATATGAAAGTATAGGCACCCGGCGTAAATCCTTTCAATAAGCGATAAACCGCATTACTCACGATAGCGTAACTGGAGAGCTCAGAAAGATCACGACAGACTAAGGTCATATTGTGACTTCTATCCAACTGGCGGATGGTGCGCATCTGATTAAGTGCTCTTTTATTGCCTAAACGACACCCCAAAGCATAGCCAGAGTCCGTCGGGTAGACAATTAAGCCTCCCCGCTTAATAATAAAATCGGCTTTGCGCAATAAACGCGCTTCGGGGTTATCCGGGTGTATAGAATAAAACTGACTCATGCGCTTAATTCCAATAAGTGCCAATCACGCCAAATAGGCTGACACTGTGCAGGCAGTTTATGCGAGCAACCCAACCCAGCTGGCGTGATCTTTTTACCATGAAAATCTGATCCCCGTGATGCCAACATATTAAAGTGCTCTGCCAAATTCGCTGCTTGTTTAACTTCATTTAAGCCACAGCACCCCGCAACCACTTCTATGCCTTCACCACCTGCTTGTTTAAATTCTTGCACTAAAAGATTCAGCTTAGTATTTGTTAACTTATAACGCAATGGGTGTGCTAATACTGCTTGCCCACCCGCACTTTTAATCCACTCGACAGCCTCGGCAATATCTGGCCATTCTACCGAGACATAAGCCGGTTTACCGCGTGCCAAATAGTAGCGAAATGCACCGGCCATGTCTCGTACATATCCCCCTTCTTGTAAAAATTTAGCAAAATGAGGGCGCGTTATCAAATCACCCGCTGTCTGCTTATAAACACTGGCGTAAGCCCCCTCAATCCCCAAGTCTTGTAAGCGCTCTGCAATCGCCACCGCCCGCTGCCGACGCCGGTTTGCTTGCTCAGTTAAGCCCTGCTGTAAATATTGGCAATCAGGGTCAATATTCAAACCTACGATATGTATTTCGTGTTTTTTCCATAAGGTGCTGATTTCTACACCTGCTACGAGCTGTAACCCCATCTGCTTCGCTTGTTTACTGGCTTCAGTAAAACCTGCGGTCGTATCATGATCTGTCAAAGCAAGCACATCTACGCCGACTTGCTTAGCAGCAGATACTAATTCTGCAGGTGTTAACTCGCCATCTGAGCAGCAACTGTGTGTATGTAAATCAAAAATTAAGTTATTATTCATTTGTTTAAACTTAAACTCCGGCCATGGTTAAGTATGTTATACTTAAATAGGGTCATACTGCTAATAATACACGATATGAAATTTTTATTTGATTTTTTTCCGATCCTTGTTTTCTTCGTTGCTTTCAAAATGTACGACATTTACACTGCCACAGCAATGACGATTGCTGCGTCAGTGATTCAACTGGGGATCTACTGGCTTCAACACCAGCGCTTTGAGAAAATGCATGTCATTACACTCGGCGTCATTGTTGTGTTGGGCGGCGCTACCCTGCTGTTGCACGATGAAGTATTTATCAAGTGGAAGCCAACCGTCGTCAATTGGGCATTCGCGTTGGCACTTATCGTGAGCCATTTTACTGCTAAACCGTTGATGCGCAGGATGATGGAAAAAAGCATTGACTTATCACCATCCATTTGGAACCGGTTAAATATAAGTTGGGTCTTTTTCTTTATCTTGATGGGATCCGCTAACCTTTATGTCGCTTATCACTTTGACACCAATGCCTGGGTTAATTTCAAATTATTCGGTGTGCTGGGCTTAACGATCATCTTTATCATCCTGCAAGCACTCTATTTATCACGCCACATTACTGATAATAACCAGGTGACTAAACCCTAGATTTCTACAGGTTTGTCTGACTGTCCTGTGCCATATCATACCAGCTTAGGAACGGGCACGAAATAACTTCCGGTTTTGCATCTCACCTTCACGCCATCTTGAATCGTTGCGCCTGTCCTGACTA